>JBBIMC010000001.1:0-22052 GCA_037444605.1 Mycoplasmatota bacterium
CGGTGTAGTCTATAAAGAAATTTTCTGTTTCGTAGGGTAAATATTCGGCTAAAGGAAAATTTTTTTTAATACCCTCGGAGAAATCTTGAGGAGAGTCACCTTTTCCTTCACTAAGAGATTCCTCGGAATAAGAAGCGCTTGGAAAAGGAGAAATAGCTGAAGAAAAAGTAGGGGTAGGAGAGATAATAGGGGTTTCTTGAGAGGGAAATGATTGATAGATAAATAATCGCCAAAAGAATAAAATTCCCAAGAGGAATGACAAAAATAAAACAAGATAAAATAAAGGAGTTAATTTTTTCATTTTTTACTTCCTCCTTTGTACGTCATTAGTGTAACAAAGTCAAAAATAATCTTCAATCAAATCATGCCTAAGTTGCATTTCATCATCCCTAAGTTACAAAAAAGGCGATTGCTCGCCTAATTTTTATAATATGCCTAGTTCATCTGCGATTTCAAGGAAGATATCATCGATGGGATAATATTCCACATTGAGTTTCGCGAAAATCTCATAAGACATTTGGTCAAGATGTTCATACATCTCTTTGGGAACGATCTCTTTTTTCTCGAGTCGATCCAAGACATCTTTTTCGAATTCCATCAAACGGTCCATATCTTTTTGTTCGAAGTTTTCCACACCGAGAAGCTCGTTTTGGAAATCGATCGCAGAGAGGAGAAGATTGACATCTTGTGCTCTTTGTTCGAGATCTTTCACATTGTTTTGATAGGCTTTCTTGAGGAGTTTCGTAATTTCTTCGACTTGATCAAAAAGATAGTAGAATCCTGTTTCAAAAATATGATCTTCTTCGTCTGAATACGTGTCATCGTCAATCAGTTTATCGTAGAGATGGTCAATCACATCAATGACGTGTTTAAAACGGAGGATCAAATCGGAATTGTTGTCCACTAAGTATTTGATCAATTCGTAATTTTCCAATTTCCAATTTGCGTACTCGTGATAAACTTTTTCATCACGCATGCTATTCACCTACTTTATGCTTTGTTGACAGATCCAAACATTTCTAATTTATCTTTAATCACTTGTTTCATGGCTTTGTAGCCGGGTTCTAAAAGCTTTCTTGGGTCAAAGCCTTTACCTTCTAAATCTTTACCTTCTTCAATATACTTACGGGTTGCTGCTGCAAACGCTAATTGAAGTTCTGTATTGACGTTGATCTTAGAGACACCCATAGAAATTGCCTTTTTCACTTGGTCTGCAGGAATCCCTGTACCACCATGTAAAACAAGGGGAACGCCTTTGGTGACTTTTGCGACATTTTCTAAGACATCAAAACGTAATCCTGGCCAGTTTGCTGGATATTTACCATGAATGTTACCAATGCCGGCAGCAAACATATCCACGCCAGTTGCGGAGATGACTTCGCATTCTTTGGGATCTGCGACTTCACCCATACCGATGACACCATCTTCTTCGCCACCGATTGCACCGACTTCTGCTTCTACAGAGACGCCTTTGGCATGACATACAGCGACGATTTCTTTAGTCTTCGCTAAGTTTTCTTCAAATGGATAATGTGATCCATCAAACATAATCGATGTAAATCCAGCTTCTAGTGCTTTGTAAGCTCCTTCATAGGTTCCATGGTCTAAATGAACAGCGACAGGAACACTGACTTTATAAAATTCATCTAAGGCATAAACCATCGCCATAACGTTCTTATAGCCACCCATGTATTTGGCAGCACCTTCAGATACACCTAAGATGACGGGAGATTTAAGTTCTTCCACGGTGGTTAATACGGCTTTAATCCATTCTAAGTTATTGATGTTGATTTGAGCGACACCATAACCTTCTTTTCTAGCTTTGAATAACATTTCTCTTGCTGATACGACAGACATATTTAATTTCCTCCTTGAGATTGGGTCATGTATTATTATATACCAAAGTATTTGGTTTAGCAATGAAAGGGATATAGGTAAACGTTCACAATGAGTTATTTTTTGTGGGTGAGCGCTGCACCGATGAAATCTTTAAATAGAGGGTGAGGACGTAAAGGTCTTGATAAGAATTCTGGGTGGAACTGAACAGCAACAAACCAGGGGTGATCGGAGAGTTCAATCATTTCCACGAGTTGATATTCACTATTGAATCCAGAGATCGTCATTTTAGACTCTTCAAAGGCTTCTAAGTACTGATTATTGAATTCATAACGATGACGATGACGCTCTTTAATTAAGGTTTGTTGATACGCTTGATAGGCTTTCGTTCCTTTTTTGATTTCACAATCATAAAGACCTAAACGAAGGGTTCCCCCTAAGTCTTCATCCGAAAGTCTTCCTCGCTGAAGGGAGATGACAGGATTGGGTGTATTAGGATCAATTTCAGTTGAGTTTGCTCCTGTGATTTTTAAAACATTTTTTGCATATTCGATGACTGAGAGCTGCATCCCATAACATAATCCTAAGAAGGGAACGCCTTGTTCTCTTGCATAGGTAATCGCGGCAAGTTTCCCTTCAGTTGCTCTTGCACCAAAACCTCCAGGGACTAAAATGCCATCACAATCACTCACATAACTTTCAATATTGGTATCATCGACTTCTTCTGCGTTAATCCATTTAATGGTAATCTTTTGCTTATGATGATAACCCGCGTGTTTTAATGATTCAGAGACGGATAGATAGGCATCATGGAGTTTGACGTATTTCCCGACCAATCCGATGGTCAGTTCCCCTTCAAGATGCTTAATTCGGTAAATGAGGTCTTTCCATGGCTCTATGTTGGCTTCAGGAAGTTCATAGCCGAAATGCTTGATAATCTTTTCATCGACTTTTTGTTCAGCGAGCTTAACAATCACCTCATAAAGAACATCCACATCAACAGATTCAAACACGGCATCTTTATCGACGTCACAGAAAAGGGCGATCTTCTCTTTTTGTTCTTGGGTGATCGACATTTCACTTCTAAGCATGATGATATCTGGGTGAATCCCTAAACTCATCAGTTCTTTGACGCTATGTTGGGTAGGCTTGGTTTTGATTTCATTCGCTGCTTTTAAATAGGGGACGAGGGTATTATGAATATAGAGGGTATTTTGGAAACCAAAATCTCGTCTAGCTTGACGAATGGCTTCCAAGAAGGGTAAGGATTCGATATCACCGACGGTTCCACCAATTTCGGTAATCACGACATCGGGATTGGTATGTCTCGCGACATCGACGAGCTTTTTCTTAATTTGATCCGTGATGTGAGGGATGACCTGAACGGTCGCACCTAAATAATCGCCACGACGTTCTCTTTTTAGTACAGTTTGATAGATTTTTCCGGTGGTAATGGAGGAATGTCTATTTAAGTTTTCATCAATGAACCGTTCGTAGTGACCTAAATCCAGATCGGTTTCGGCACCATCTTCGGTCACGAAAACTTCCCCGTGTTGATACGGGCTCATCGTCCCCGGATCCACATTGATGTAGGGATCAAATTTTTGCATAAAGACCTTCAGTCCTCGACTTTTTAAAAGCTGACCGATCGCTGAAGCGGTGATGCCCTTGCCTAAACTTGAGACAACGCCTCCGGTCACAAAGATATATTTCGCCATACCCATCCTCCTAAGGTTTTTAATAGAAAAGAGTCCCCTATGTCTAGGAGACTCTATGGTGTGCCCTTATCTATTATATCAAAAGATACAATGAAAACAAGATGTATTTCATGAGAAACTCAACAAATATCTTTCCTCATACATATCACAAATGAAAACCTTCTCCTAAGGAGAAGGCTCAACGTTTTTGTCTTTTACTGAACTAACTTTTGGTAAGACTGGGGAGAAGCTATTTCAAATCCCATCTTCTTTAAGTAAGCTTGATGAGCCTCATTCCCTGGTCTTGAGGTGATCTTTTTGATGCCTTGTTCTTTGAAGAAAGGCATTTGATCGACATACAAGAATTTCCCAATCTTAAAATCACGATATTGAGGGGTTACATAATCAATGACAACTTCAAATGTATCTTTTCCTCGTTTACCCACCACAACCCCTGCAGGAACAGTATTTCTCAAAATAAACCAGGTTTCATATCCTGGATCAAACACATTTTCGTCATAAGCCATAAAATGCTTGATATCTTTTTCATAGCTTGCTAAAAAGTGCTTAAAATACGATTGATCCGTGGATACTAATAATGAGAAGTAATCTTTTTTGACATACATCTGATATAAATAATAGGTGTTAATTAACACTATCCCTAAATTCATAACAGCCACCGGAAGTGCACCAATCAAAAAGCCATACACAGCAAACACCAAAGATCCTGCTAAATTTATCCATCTTAAACGCTTCACAGAGCTCATGAGTAATGAGACCAAAACAATAAGTGAAGCGACATACCCTAACCATTCCGTCCAACTTGGCATCGTATCATCCTTTCTTTCTAGTGGTTAAAAAAGGGTATATCGTAATATACCCCTTGGATACCGCTATTCGTCGTACATATCCTCGTAATCGTCCATGATTTCATTGTAATCATCTTCATCGTAGTCATCATCATCAAACTCGATTTCGGGTTCATCAATATCTTCATCATCGGTCGATTTCACAGGAAGTTCTACATCGATATATTCTTTTTCTTCTTCGATTTCTTCATCGACGACTTCTTCTTCGTCTTCGTCTTCTTCTTCATCAGCTTCGACGACTTCTTCCTCGTCTTCTTCCTCGAGAACGAATTCGGTGAAGTCTAAATCTTCTTCGGTATCTTCTTCAATGTCTTCAGCATGAACAAAGGCATAACCATCCTTGTCCCATAACTCAAGATTTCTTTCTTTGAGATCCCATTGATCATCCCCACAATACACAAACTTAGCACTTTGGGTAATATCCATATAAAGTTGGGTCAACTTATCGATATTATCTAAGGGTATCTCTTTGATTTCAGCTACGCTGCGCATGATGTCTTGAATGGAAAGTGGTTTCCCTGATTCCTTAAGTAATGCCTCTGCAACATCAAGCATCGCGAGTGTTTTTAATTTATCGCTCATTTCTGCCTCCTAAAACCGTATCTATTGTATACTAATCGTTATCGTTTTGCAAGTGTTACTGGTTCAATCGTGTGAGGAAGAAAACAATGGCAAGAATCACTGCCAAGACGATAAAGAGTTTTAACATCTTTTTGACAAAGCCAATCGTCCCAAAAACCAAAATGAAGCCCACGAAAACAATCCCTACCAATTTAATGAGTTCGGGAAGGGGTGAGACATACTCATTATAAAGACCAAGCAAACGATTATCAATATCGAGTAGATCTGTTAAATAACCGTTGAAACGTCCGTAAAGCGATTCAAATAAGTTTTTAATGGTTTCCAACATACGTGTGACCTCCTAGTATTTTTGTCTATTTTCAACGGCTTTACTCAAGGTAAGCTCATCGGCGTATTTTAAATCTGCACCGACAGGGAGTCCATAAGCTAAGCGCGTGATCATAAGATGGGGTTGGTCAAAAAGTGATTTTAAATATTTCGCGGTCATTTCACCTTCCACGGTCCCGTTAGTCGCAATAATCATTTCTTTGGTTTTTGCGAGTCGTGAGGATAGAAGCTCAACGGATAAATCTTTATCGGTGATGCCGCGAGAAAAGTCGATCAGTCCGCCTAACACATGGTATTTTCCATGATAGGTTTTCATCTTCTCCATGGCAAAGACATCTTTGGCGTCTGCGACGACCATCAGGATATCTTCATCTCTGGTGTGATCTTGACAGATAGCGCACACTTCTTGATCGGTGAGCATATGACAGATCGGACAGGGATGAATCTGTTGTTTGAGATCGTTTAAATGTTTCGAAAATTGGATGAGATCATCATCTTCCCATTGGGTGACGAGATGAAGCGCTAAGCGCTCCGCTGTTTTTTCACCAATACCGGGAAGTTTCATTAAATCGTCAATGATCTTCTTTAAGATGATGGGATACATTAAAATCCGAACCCACCCATTCCACCGGTAAATTGTCCCATGGTTTCTTCTTGTTCTTTTTCGATTTGTTTTAACGCATCGTTGACAGCAAGCAAAATAGAATCTTGAAGAAGTTCGACTTCTTCTAAAAGTTCAGGGTTGATTTGCACATCAATCACTTGACGTGTCCCTTGCATAATGACAGTCACACCAGAAGACTTTCCAAAGAATTCTTTTCTTTCAAGCGCTTCTTGAGCTTCCATCATTTGTTTTTGAATTTTTTTGAGTTTATTAAGCATATTGGGATTCATAGGTTTACTCCTTCATCATGATTTTATCACCGAAATACTCCTTGGCAACGCTGATAATTTCAGGTTCCTTGGGTGTTTCTTTGACATCATCTTCATATAGTTTTAAATCGTGGGGTGGAAGTTTGGGTTTTTTCTGTCCCTTCTTCCAAAGGTCTAGATAGACTTCCTTAATAACGAGCCAATCGGTCTTTAGGATCGCAATGACATCATTAATCAATTGATTTTTACTATTGAAAATCTCTAAGGCTAACGCTTTTGTTTCTGGATTTAAAATTCTCTTGCAGAGATTAAGATCATCATACACAAGAAGCATCGTATCCGATACCGCTTCTAACTCACCTTGAGATAGTAAATAAGCAACCATCTTTAAATGGGGTTTCGGATAGTCTTTCAAGTGACTCCAACCCGATTGAAGTAATGCTTTTTTATCTTTATCGGCATTATTTAATATCTGTTCAACTTGTTTGATGGTGACCAAAGGCTTTTTATTGTGGGGTGTCGCGATGACTTGAGCTTTAGGTTGATTCTTCATCGCTTCTTTTAGTTCCGATAAATCATTTTTTAAGTCTCTGATGACAGCATCATAATCCAGTGTCTTTAATTGTTGATGTTCCATCATCTTGATCAGTGCAAGTTCGACATAAGCACGCTTTTGATGGGTGGTTTTCATGTCCTGCTGGAGTTGATTTAAGATATCTAGATAAAAGTAGACTTTATCTGTCGAGAAAATAGATAAGATTTCTGCGTATTTCTGGTGATCGACTTTGGTTGTCGTTTCAATCAAGATATCACGAAGTGCTAAAATTAAATCGTTGACGATTCTTGTGATTTCTTTGCCTTGAGCAAGTAAATCCTTTAAGACGTTCATCGCGGTAGCAATCTCTTTATTGGAAATTGCGGTTAATAACGAAATCATGGATTGTTTTGAGACAGATCCTGAGACCTGATGAACATCATCTTCAGTGATCGTATCTCCAGAAAATGAAATGGCTTGGTCTAAGAGTGAAATGGCATCACGGAGTCCACCTTCGGCATTTTCAGCGATGGCATAGATAGCTTCTGGAGTAGTATTAATCTTTTCAGTTTCTGCGATTTTCTTCAGCTTATCAATAATATCTGAGGTTTCAATATTCTTGAAATCAAAGCGTTGACAACGCGATAAGATGGTTGCGGGAATTTTATGCACTTCGGTGGTTGCGAGAATAAAAATCACGTGTTTGGGTGGTTCTTCTAGTGTTTTTAATAACGCATTAAATGCACCTGGTGTGAGCATGTGAACTTCATCGATAATATAGACTTTATAGCGTCCAACGGACGGCATATATTTGACTTTATCTCTTAAATCGCGAATTTCATCGACACCATTATTGGAAGCTGCGTCAATTTCGATGACATCAGGAATACTTCCGTTATCAATTCCCTTGCAGACATCACATTCGTTACAGGGTTCATTATTGGGTTGATGGATACAGTTGACCGCTTTCGCGAAAATCTTGGCTATCGATGTTTTCCCTGTCCCTCTAGGACCTGAAAAAAGATATGCATGGGCAATCTTGTCGTGTAAAAGGGCGTTTTGCAACGTCTTGATAATGACTTTTTGACCGGAGACTTCACTGAATGCTTTCGGTCTATAGGCACGGTATAAGGCGACATAAGCCATGTAGATTTCCCATCCTTTCTTTCTTCAACTATTATAACATAATCATGGAGTGATGATGAGACTTTTTTTACTTACCTAAACAGAATTTTGAGAAGAGTTCATCGAGGAGGGAATCACTGTAGTTTTCACCTAAAATATCGCCGAGTGAACGCCATGCTTGCGTAAGGTCAATCGCATAGACATCCACAGGCATGTTCACATCGATACTCTTCATCACGTTTTCTAATGAAGCTTTCGCTTCCTTGACTTTGGTGATATGTCTGATATTGGATAAATAATTGAAATCTCTCGATTCGATATCCTCCAAAGATAACAACTTCAAAATGGCTTTTTCTAAATCCTTAAGTCCATATTTTGTGATCGTTGAAATTAAGATGACTTCTTCCATCGCTAAAGCTTTGGGAAGGTCGGCTTTATTGGCGATGATGATACGTTTCTTATCTTTGGTTAGTTCTAAAAGTTCTTTATCTTCTTTCGTAAGGGCTTTACTCTGATCGAGAACCAACAAGACGAGTTCTGCCTCATTCAACGCTTTCTTGGAGCGATCAACCCCAATTTTTTCAACGACATCTTCGGTATCTCTAATCCCTGCCGTATCGATTAATTTTAGGGTGATCCCAGAGACGTTGATGTAGGCTTCGATCGTATCTCGTGTCGTCCCCTCAATCTCGGTGACAATCGCTTTTTCTTCATTGAGAAGGGCGTTTAAGAGACTGGATTTACCCACATTAGGTTTCCCGATAATGACTGTTTTCACGCCATCTCTTATGATTTGATTTTTGTGCGATTCTTTTAAGAGATGATCGATATCTTGAATCAACTCGAGTGTTTTGGGTCCGATGATTTCTTTGCTCATCACGATGGCATCATCGTATTCTGGATAGTCGATATTCACTTCAATTTGCGCGATGATATTAAGAAGTTTTTGACGTAAATCTCGAATTAATTTAGAGGTCTCTTTTTGAATCCCTAAGTTCGCGATCTTCATCGCTTCGATGCTTTTTGCGTGAATGAGATCCATAATGGATTCCGCTTCGACTAAGTCAATCCGTCCGTTTAAATACGCACGTTCACTAAACTCACCGGGTTCTGCGAGACGAATATCACACGTTAAGATTCTCTCTAGGACTTTTTGCGTGATTAAAAGACCTCCGTGAGTAGAGACTTCAACGGTATCTTCGGCGGTAAAACTTTTCGGCTTTCGCATGATCGCGACCATCACTTCATCTAAGTAAGAGCCATCCTCATTTAAGATAAAGCCGTGGTGCAACGTATGGGATTTCACTTTATTTAAGTCTTTCCCTTTAAAGATTTTATTAAATTCAAAAATCGCACGCTCACCGCTAATTCTAATCACAGAAATCCCGGCGGTGCCAATCGCTGTGGATATCGCAGCAATCGTATCAAACGTCATAGTTACTCCTGAACACTATTTTTAGGCCGTTCTCTTTTTTCTTTCGGCACTAAAGGATTGAATCCGCGCTTAAAGTCACGCATTAAAATAAAGATGATGACAAATGCCCCTAAGATCGATCCGATGACGACATATCCACTGCCAAGGATAAGTCCTGTCATCGCCGTAAACCAAAGGGTTGCTGCTGTGGTAATACCACGAATCACTTGGGTCTGATCTTTTAAGATGACCCCAGCACCAATAAACCCAATGCCCGTAACCACTTGAGCGATCACGCGTTGTTGTTCTGGATCAATCGATACTCCTGTGGATTGTAAATACACTTGGTGTTCAAACATTAAACGCTGCATGATGGCGATACCTGCACTGGCAACAGCCACTAAGATGTGTGATGATAAGCCCGCAGCTTTTCCGACATTTTGTCTTTCTAGCCCGACAAAGGCTCCCACGACAAACGCGATGAGCAGGGGAACGATCACTTTAAGTAGTAACTCTAATCCAGATAAATCTGTGTCTAAAAAATACATAATTTCTCCCTCCTATCCTCATGGTAGGATTATTCTTCTTTTTCTATATTGTTTTGATGTCTTTCTTTATACATCTGATTGAAATGAACTTTTTCAGCACCTTTTCGATACCCGATAATGGCTTCTAAATTCACGTTTTGTCCTGCATTAAAGATATGCGCATCCACATCAGGATGTATCTTTTTAAGTTCAGCGATCATCTGCTTGATTTCGCGACGCTTAGATGATGTCTTTTCAGCGACCACGGTACATCCGCAGTTCATCGCTTGGATCCCACTACGTTTAACCCAACGGATAATATCTTTTTCTTTAATGAACATCATCGGACGAATGAGTTCGATATCTTCAAAATTTTCTGCTTTAATCTTGGGAACCATCGTCATGAACATACCGTTATAAAACATATTCATCATGGTGGTCTCGATGACATCATCAAAGTGATGACCTAAAGCAAGTTTATTACAGCCAAGTTCTTTGGCGGCATTATATAGGAATCCGCGACGCATGCGTGCGCACATGTAACATGGGTTTTCGCTCGCAATCTTTTGAACGACATGGAAAATATCGGAATTTTTCATGGTGAGCGGGATGTTTAAGTACTCACAGTTCTTCATTAAGAGTTCTTTGTTCACATCACGAAATCCGGGATCCATCGAAAGGAAAACGACGTCAAAGGGGATTTTGTTGTGTTTTTTGAGTTCTTGGAAGAGCTTTGCCATCAGCAAACTATCTTTTCCTCCAGAGATCCCTATGGCGATTTTATCGCCCGGTTCAACAAGTTCAAATTCATTGATGGCTTGCACAAAGGGACGAAAAATATCTTTGCGATATGTTTTTGTTAAGCTTTGTTCAATCTCGTTTAAAGGAAGTTTTGGTGCTTCAACGAGAATAGTTTCACAGGCGTTGGACACACTTATTCACCTTTAAGATAGGCTTTCACCACGTCTTCAGCGTCTTTGATGAACTGAGGCAATTGATCCCAGGAGTTTAATTTGCACCCTGCTGCTTTGGCATGTCCACCACCTTGATATTTATTGGCAAGTTCGTTGATGGTAGGACCATTCGAACGAAGACGAATTCTAATTTCTGTCGGGTATTCCATGAGAAGTGCCCATACAGGATAACCCTCAATGCCACCAATCAATCCGACCATCGACGCCGCTTGTTCGTCGGTGACACCATATTTTTCAATCACATCACGCGGCATCTTGATGTAGACAACCCCGTCGTTTGCGACAAAATTCGAGTAGACATAGCCCTTTAAGGCAATCATTTCCATGGATTCTATGGAGAGTTGTCTGTCGATATATTCGACATCAACCCCTTTTTTGATCATTAACCCCGCCATCTGGTGTGTCAGTTGTGAGACCCCACGAAAGCGGAAACGTCCGGTATCGGTGACAATTCCTGTATAAAGTGCAATGGCACCTTCTTCGGTAAGTTTTAATTCATTCTGGAACTTGGTATAGAAATAAGCAATCATCTGAGCACAGGATGGAAAATTGGTGTCGACCCAACGCATATGACCATAGTGGTCCACGGGGATGTGATGATCAATTTTGATGATGTAGTCACCTAATGTATAGCGTGAATCGGAGATACGATCTTGTACTGCAGTATCCACGACAATCGATAATGCCCCTTGATACGTTTCATCTGAAATGATATCCATCTTACCGACGAAACTGACAAAGTCACTGGTTTCCCCGACGACATAGACTTTTTTATCAGGAAATGAGGAGGCGATGATATTTTTTAGGCCAAATTGTGCGCCATAACAATCCCCATCAGGCCGTTTGTGTCCGTGAATGATGATGGTTTCGTATTCTTTGATTTTATCGAGTATTCTTTGCATTGTCTTTTGCCCTTTCATCTAAATCTTTTATGACGAGTTCGACTTCATTCCAGTCTTTGAGACTCGCACCGCATGCTTGGTTATGTCCGCCACCGCCATATTTTTTGGCGATATCCACAATCGTAATGCCTCGTGCTCTAAACTCACCGACAATGAGGTTATTCTCAATATCTTCGGTGAAGTTCGCCCAAATCGGAATCTCTTTGATCCCAGCCATTTGGTTGACCATACCGCGCGAAATGGCTTGAAACTCTAGACCGCTTTTTTGGATGAGTTCGGCATCATTTTTTCGATATGCGACACCATTTTCTGTGATCTCAAAATTAGAAAATAGATTCTTCGTTAATCGTTTTTGAAGGGGTTCTGTGTAAATGAAATCATAGAACTCTTGAAAAGAAGGTTCGAATCTGGTGATGTAGGATGCGAGTTCAAACGTCTTTGTTGGATTATTTAAGTATAAAAATCTTCCTGTGTCCGTCACCATCCCTCCATAAAGGTAGGTTGCTGCTTCTGGTGTTACCCGTAGGTTGGTTTCTTTAATGAGATCGATGATCATTTCACTTGCTGAAGCAAAGCTTGGATCCCGGTAAAAGAGGGTGACTTTCTCGATGTCTGTATCGTTTTGATGATGATCGATGATGATTAAGTCACTGGCGAGCGTATACCGATCATCGGATACTAATCGAGAGACAGAAACATCTGTGATGATGGCGAGTGCATTGATGTAGTACGCATCTGGGATGCTATCCATCTTCGAAAGATAAATCATGTCGTTGATATCTCCAACCACATAGACTTTCTTTTCAGGATAGTTTTCTTTGATGGTTAAATAGAGCCCATATTGGGAGCCAATCGCATCCATATCGGGACGGGAGTGGCGATGGATAATAATTTGATCATACGATTCAATAAGGCGGATGATGTTTTTCTTGATGGTCATGTTATCCTTAATCCTTTCCTAACATATTATGATAGTATATCATATTTGGGTGAAAAAAGCGATAAAGCATCGCTTTTCATAAATGTTTATTGAAGACGATCCAAATCTTTCTTCAAACCTTCGGTAGGCGTTTTACGACCCAGTCTCTGGTTTCTATATTTAAAAACCAAATAGGTGATAAGGGTTGAGAATACGACATAAATGATGAGGTTTCGAATCACGATGGGTTTTGTATCGATGATAACTTCGGGTGATAAGGCATAGTGAAGATCATCGTCATTGGGTGCGTCATTATTTGTTAAAATGTAGTCTTCCAATTCACTTTTTATGATAAAGTCATCCTCTTGAATATCTAAATTCACTTCAAAGAGAATTTGATCTTCTTGATAGACATTCAATCCAATGATAGGGTCAAAAGTCAAACTTGGATTAAAGAAAATCTCGCGTCGCGCAAACATCGTTGCTGTTTCTGCGTTCATCACAGAATAAACAGGTAAATCAAAGTAACGATAACCTACGTAATCAATCGTCTGATCTGCTTGAACAAACTGAACTTGGAAAAATTCGTCCTGAAGAGGTCCTTCTTCTTGAATCATTAACACGTGAATTCCATCCACGACGATAAGCTCATCATCAAGGAGTCTAATATAAGCAACTTCATAAATCTTCACTTGACAAACAACTCCTGAAGTGCTGATGGTGTCATCAAATAAAGGCGTTGGATTATAGTATCGTGTCGGTGTGAATGCAGCATAATCTTCTGACGCTAGAGCCTCTTTTCCTCGGGTTTGGAGTTCTAAAGTTCTTGCATAAGAATCACTCAAGTTATACACAAAGATGAGTCCTAAAGCGATGCCTAATGCGTAGAGGATACGATTAATATATTTTAAGACCATTAACCCCATACCCCCAATCCTAAAGACTTCGCATAGCTTTCCGCATTGGTCATCCAACGTGAAAGAGGTATACCATTAAAGATTAACGCTTGGGTCGAATCCTGATAGTTATTTTGACTGTATCCATTTAAAACAATTTCATAATTGAGTAACACGCCATCCGCCCAAATGAGTGCGAGATACCGTCCATATGTATCGACATTTCCAGAGACGGGATCATGCATCAAATAAATCGTATTGGCTTGAGAAAGTCTTGATCCCACAAAGTTTTTCGCGTTGGTTGCTACAATCCCACTTCCGGTTTCAGGGGTATCAATCCCAATGAATCGTACCCGGTTGTCATAGAGAAAACCTGGCGTAAATTGTGCGGTATCACCATCATTGTTTGAGACAAATTCAACTTCAACCATACCGTAGGGTTCGCTGAATGGAATACTTAAATATTCTTGATTAAAGGTGAAGGTCTCAGGATATGCAATCGGATGACTTCCAAAGGGTTCTACATAGTTGATGGCATACGTATCCCACTCTTGAATATCAAATGTCGTCGAGGGTTCTTGGATGTTTGTTTTTCTGATCAATGTGCGATTATCCAAATAGAACAGACCCCATCCAATGGTTCCCAAAACATCGATCATGGTGTCATCTGTCTGTCTTAACACAATGGTATCATTGCCATTAAAAATCAGTCGTGAGTGAAGATCATCAGCACGATTTTTTATCGTTTCATCTGCACCAGAGTACGCGATCATATAGGTATCTTTTGCACTCAAGAATCCCGAAAGTTCAATGACTGTTAATGCAGCTTCTGAACCATCAGAATAGATGGCAATCTCAAAGAGGGATAAATCTATCGTTTCTTCAGAGACGTTATAGAGTTCGAGTGCACGATTGTTTAAACTGCCTTCAAGATATTTAGAAATGATCAGACTTCGATTTATCTCAGGGATAGGTTTCGCGATGTAAATTAAGATACTTGCTCCAGCGGGGACGATTTGACCTGCGTAGTTGTTATTGCCATAAGCTACATAATAACCCTCTTCTGTGTCATTGGTTTCAAATAATTGAAACTCTAGGACAACATCAATTTTCGAGATTTCAGTTAAAATTTCAAGTTGACTAAGTCCACGTAAATCAGGAAGTCGGTTCTCGTGCGTTGCAAGATAAACCACGATGCTGGTATTTGGAGCAAGTATATCACCAGCAACAATCATATCATTATACGAAACAAAACGACCTTCAGGGATGGTGTTATTCACCACAGTTTCAAAGGTGATGTTTAAAGGGAGTTCTGCAAAGATTTTTTCAATTTGTGTTTGAGTCATACCAGTGACATTAGGCACGGTGACTTCTTTGATTTCTTCTTCACATGATAGCAATCCTATCGATAAGAAAAAGAGTGCAATCAGCATCATTATTTTTTTTATCATCATAAATCTCCTTGTGGTAGAGGTATTATAACATAAAATGTTATGATAGTCACTCGAGGAAGTAATTATGGAAAAATGACAAAAAAAGACGCATGATTGCTCACGCGTCTTTTGTCAATATAGTCTTACTTATTAAGCTGTATGAGATCCTAAATAAGATGATGTATCTTGTGGATAAGCTGTCCATTCAACGGATGGGTCAAATACTGCATCAAATGCTGTACGACCTCTTAAAATACCTGCGTTTCTAACAAGCGTCATTTCACTGGTTGCAACGCTGTTAACGTTCCAGTTTGTACCTGGATCCACACCAAATTGACCAATGCTATCAACAACGACGGTTCCATTCTTAAGAAGAACAGTATCATCACCATTGTAAGAAACAACGTTTGGATATGCAGGTGCAACAACGTCAGCGAGTGCTAAGAATGTTGCGTTTGCAGATGGGTTAACGATGACTAAAACATCGCCAGCTGCAAGAGTACCTGTTAATGCTTGGGTTGCTTGTGCAGTGGTTCCACCATTGGAATAAAGTTCAACAGTATATGTGCTTAAGTCAATCACTTCAACGGTTGGATTGTAGATTTCAAGTGCTTTATTATTAGAAGAACCTTCAATGTATTCAGAGAAGAATAATTCATTCGCATGGAAACCTAAATACATGGACGTATCTTGTGGGAAAGCAACCCATTGGGTAGAAGGATCATAAACTTGATCCATATCGAGTTTACCCATCTTAATTGCTGCTTTACGAACAAGGGTCATTTCACTTGTTGCAACGCTACTTACATTCCAGTTTGTACCTGGATCCACACCAAATTGACCAATGCTATCGATGATTTCAGTGCCATTCTTAAGAAGGACAACGTCATCACCATTGTAGGATACAACGTTTGGATATGCAGGTGCAACGATATCAGCAAGCGCTAAGAAAGTTGCGTTAGCTTGTGGGTTAACAATCACAACAACATCACCAGGAAGAAGTGTACCTGTTAATGTTTGTGCTACTGTTAATGTAGTAGAACCGTTTGAGTAAAGTTCAACAGTATAACCACTTAAGTCTACAGAAACATTGAGAGGATTATAAATTTCTAAAGCTTTGTTGTTTGAAGAACCTTCGATATATTCAGAGAAGAATAAATCTGCTACTTGAGGAGCGACAGCTTCAGTACCAACTTCAATGACGAATTTAACGACTTTTTCAGTGGTATTAAGTGTTAAGGTTGCGGTTAATGTGACAGAAACGATACCAGAGACTGGAGGTACAACTGCACCAGTGGTTGGATCGATCACTGCATTGTCAGAAGATGTCCAAGCGATTGCAGAACCGTTTGTTCCAGTAGCTGCTAATGTTAAAGTCGTTGCTGTTTCATATTTAGCTTCGAAATCTAATGCCATAGCATCCATAGCAACTTTGCTGACATCATTTGCTGTTGCAGCAGTTAATACGGTGGTATCTGTGTAATAGAAGAATGGTTTATTTGACCAAGCCATTGGGTTGGTAACATCAAAGAGTTGACCTACTGCAATCGCGGTTAACGCGTCAGCTGCAGCTTGGCTAAGTGCTTTTCTTGAATCCCACTTCATTTGAATGGTTAATCCAGATGCGAGTTGTTCGAATGTAACAGTCACGTTACCATAAGAGTCAGAAGACTTCGCAGTCACATAAAGTTGTGTTAATGTAACGAGTTGTCCTTGATATGGGAGCATGTCAGTTGCATTTAATCCAATAGCGTCAACGTTCACTGCAGTTGGCATGGTTGCATCACCGACAGCATTGATTGCTGTTGGCGCAATTTGTCTCATACCACTGTAAACAGCTCTTGAACCAAAGACTTCAACTTCTTTACCTAAGTTAGCAGTTAAGAATGCGAGCATAGTAGCATCTGCAGTATAGATGGCAATACCACCGGTTTCATCTTGAATAAAGAATGTACGATAGTATTCAGCAGTGGTGACGATACCTGTTGTGCGTACTCTATTACCTGTTTCTGTGTTAATAACTTCGAGAACTGAAAGAACAGGAAGTTCACCAACCTTGAAGGTTACTGTGAATGTATCTGTTGCATCGCCACGTGTTAATGTAGCCGTTAATGTAACATCTTCTTGTCCAGCTGCTGGCATAGTGACAGCACCGGTAGATGCGTTAACTAAAACATTATTGGATGACCACGCAATGGTTGTTCCTAAAACGTAAGTTGGTAAGGTTAATGTGGTTGCTGCTTCATAAGCGTTAACGAATAATGGTGCTAATGAATTCTTAGCCACAGCAACAATACCTGCATCATCAAGCGTTGTTTGAACATCATCTTCGGTACCTGTGAAGATAAATGTGAAGATATTTCTATCTGTTCTTAATGAATAGAGAATAACATTTAATGTCACTTCAAGACCATTGAATGCACGAAGTGCAGCAATATTGGACTTGTAGTAAATCATTAATGCGTTGGTCTTAAATGGTGAGTTTGCTGAAGAATCAATCAGTGATCCATCATGATTTGTGTTCACTAAGAAGGTATCATAGTTTCCTGTACCTTGAGATTGAACTTTACCAGTGATGGTAATGTAATCATAAACGAATGGAGCTTCAGCAGTATAAGTTGTTGGTAAGGTTGCAATGTAGTCAGATACGGATGTTGTCACTTCTCTTGGAGTTGGCATCTCAGCTGCTGCTTCAGAATCAACCAAAATCACCGGTTTGTTCGCATCTGCAGTTGCGTTAAGTTGGTAAGAACCAAAGTAGTAGTCAACCATACCTGTGATGGTGAAGACTTCGCCTGCAACGACTTTCGCTGGTGGGTTACCGCCAGTATAAACGAAGAGGAGCTCTACGCCATCAGTAAACATATAACCATCTGTTGTTACTCCAACGATGGTGACATCAGGAATCTTCACGTATGCATCTTCGCCAAGTGCTAATGCTTCTGCAATGGTAGCTACATCAGTTGATGGCGCAAATGGGAGAACAATGACTTCAAATTCTTTATGCATAGTTAAACCAGCATAACGAAGAGTTGCTGTTAACACGACAGTTGCTTGTTCTGGAGAACGAGTAACAACGCCGGCATTAGAGATGACTTCTGGATTGCTTGATGTCCATTCCACTTCAACGTCATATTGACCAACGGTTAATGGAAGTTCGATGTCTGCAGCGACGCCATTAGAAATACCTGCTAGCAATAATGAATCGGTTGCTTCTTGAATGATCAAGGTTGCGGGTTTTTCTGTGTAAGCTAAGACTTTGATGACGAAATCTCTCGTTTCTCCACCGATGGTTGCGGTTAAGATGACAGTTTGGTCAGTCGTGCCATAAGCTGGACGAGCAACACTACCATCAGTTCCTAATACGGCTTCATTGGTTGAAGACCATGCAATGGGAAGACCAAGGGATTCCATTGGTAAAGTGATATCAACAGTGACTCGATCTGCTGCTTCTCCACGTGCGTAATCAATATAGATTGCATCGAGAGCATCAAGTGGGTCAACGACAACTTCTGCCGCTTTGACAGTGACATAATATTGTCTTGTTCTTGAATATTCACCATACGTCAATGTCGCAGTCAAACTAACACCTGTATCTGTTGCTGGACGAGTGACCACGCCTGTGTTGCTAACAACAGCAGGATTGCTGGATTCCCATGTAACAGTTACTTCGCCAACCGAAGTAACAAATGTTAGATTTTGTGTGACCATGCTTTCACTATCGCCTGTTGCATAGGTAATTGCTACAGAGTCAATGGCTGCATCAACTAATGCTTGTTCATCTTCGCCGCAAGCGACTAATGTGAAGACAGCAAGTAGTGCAACCACGAGTGATAGTAAACTCTTAGTAAAACTAAATCTTTTTGTACTCATGACTTTCCTCCTATTTAAATTCTATATTATTTATACCCGGCAGCATTAATTGGAAATTGCTATAATACTGTGTGACGGGCCCAAATACCATAAACTCATCGCCTACTTCAAATGTGTAGGACGGAACAAAACTTGCGGTGAAGTCGTCGACTCTAATGTTGACAGTCGTACCGAAATTATCTTGTGCAACCACGGTATATGCTTCACTATTCGGTGCTTCATCGATTTCGATGACGGTGAGATTATCAAAGCGAACCACACGTCCAACGTATTGTCCCATTTGGGTTCCTACGATGGTGGTGATGGTCACTTCGTTTTCTGTACTTAAGAGCACCATATTTTCGTACTTGTAGTTGGTTAACTGTTTGCTTTCGAAATAGACCGCTGGAACGAGTCCTTGAATCGTCATTTCGTAGCCAATTTGAAGTTCATTGGTTAAGTTATATCCTGTATAAAGAAATATTCCTCTGCCATTTTCTTCCAAATAAACACTGTAACCCACCTTGGAGGTAACGACACCGGTCACGGTGACTTTACGTCCGATGTAATCATCAAAATTGTCTAAGAGATCCCCGATAGCAATCGGTGTTCCTGCGGTTGAGTAATCATAATCAGGATCTTCTTCGCCATAGATACGTTTTCCTGTGAGCTGTGTTTCAGCACCGGCTACTGTAAATACGTTGCCATATTGAGTTGTGCTCGCAGAAGATACCCATGCATACGCTTGTTCGACGAGTTCGAGATTAAGAAGACGTGTTTCGCCATCTTTCACGTACCATACCCACGCGAGGTATCGTCCGTTACCATCAGTGCGTTCACCTTCGGCTTGAAGAATGATCTTTTCAGCCCCACTTAACTTCTCTCTAACAAAGTTACCCGCTTTAATTCCCCAGGGATCATATTTACTGGTCGCTTCGGGAGCATCGATGCCTAGATATCTTACCGTGAATCGATCACCGGTTTTTAAATCTCTGAAGTTGGTCGTATCACCATCGGTAAACGCAGTAACTTCAACTTCACCGATACCATCATCAATAAATGAGAGGTTGGCATAACTTGCTGCTAGACGGAGTCCATCGGTATAATTCGTATCAAATGGGGGAACCACTAAGGTCAAGACGCGTTCAACGGTGGTAGTTAGGTTTAAACCCGAATGAATCGCTTCGTAAATAATAGTATAACTGCCTACACGATAATAATCGATGGCTGAGACAGTGCTCCCTTGGCTATTTCGTATTTCTTTAATATAGAGGAAACTGCCAAATGGAATATCATTGCCTAAATAATCAGTGGCTGAGACACCTTCTTCAGGATCGAATGTGGGTGGATTCCCTTGGACAGAAACGTAAATAGAAACATCTTCTACACCACTGATGGTCGGTGCAACAGGAATTGTTTTAGCAATCTCAACACGAATGCTAGTACCTGCAGCAACCATTTCACCAACTTGATAACTTACATATCGAATAAAATATCCAGAGGGAACTTCGTTGGTTTCTATATATCGTATAATAACTGTTAAATCAATGCCTTCAAAATATTCTTCAACTTCAGCTTCAGTCTTGCCTGATAAATCGGCTAGAACAATCCGGTTATCGACCGGAGTTGGCTCGGGTTCCTGACACGCGGTGGTCAGGAATCCGAGAGCAACGATCAGAACAAGGGTTAATAATTTTCTCACGAGCCACCGAGATTTGCTTCGTTATAGGCTTCGAGTAATGCAGCTGTGATATCACCATCACCGAGCATGATACGTTCAAGTGCTAAACCGACTTGTGTACGTGCACGAGAGGATCCAATAAACGCTGGGTCATAGAACATGTAACCTGATTGTCTATACGCTGCGTTTGCTGCCATAGAGATGTAGAGTTGATTTGCTGAAGGATTATTCAAGAAGTTTTGATAGGTTGTGCTTTCATATGCGCTGATACGAACAGGGAGATATCCTGTATTCATCGCCCAGTCAACGGTATTTTCGATGTTGATGATGTGCTTTAAGAATAACCAGGATGCGAGTTGTTCTTGCGCAGTACCTGTCTTCATTAAAGAAATGTTGGTCCCTTGTTGAATGACGGCTTTATTATCGGGTTGATCTGCATTATAGGGTACAGGTGCTACTCCGATTTCAAATACAGGTTGACTTGTGGTTGGATCTGTGGGTGGCACGTTATAACGTACGCCTGCAGAAGAACCAATGGTCACGAATGTTTGTTGGTTGACAAATGGTGTGGATGCATATTGTTGATCCCAGAATTCTGGTAATGTGATGATATTCTTATTGGTCTTTAAGAAGTTCATCGCAGAAATCGTGTTTGCATTATCAACCCAGAGGTATTGACCTTGGAATGTTTGGAAATTAATGCCTGTATAAGCACCACCAAATTGACGCGTAAACGTAATGAACGCGTTACCCGTAGAGTCATAGGATGCAGGAACAATTAATGCTTTCGCTGCAGCAATGAGTGGTGCGAGATCTTGTTCAGACATACCCACATTTGCGGCACGAACTTTCGCTTCCGCAATGTCATCACCATACGCCTTGAGGGCTGGTGCGGCTGCGATTACATCTTGCCATGTAACGGGTTCGTCAAGATCAAGGGCATCAAACGCGGTCTTGTTATAAATCATGACTTCGGTTGACTTGTTGAAAGGAAGTGAATAATACGTACCCACAGCATCGTATTGGCTGTTTTCTTCTAAGTATGAACCGATGATGTCATCAAGTGCGTCTGCGCCATTGAGACCCCATGTCGTACTATTGATGTAAGGGTTAAGATTCAAGACAGCTTTACCATTTAAGTATTCAGCCACATGGTCAGGATATGCTTGAACCATATTGGGCATTTCACCAGCGGTAATCGCGTTGATCATATTGCTCTTTAACGTATCATAGTTACCAGCACCTGCAGGAATTTCTACAGTGACATTGGGATAGAGTAATTTAAAACTATCTGCATATTTTTGAAGTAATGCTTGGTTTGCTTCACCCATCGCGTGCCATAAGGTAATGGTAATAGGATCTGTCGTTAAGGTTAAGGGAATATCGCTTTGCTTAACTTCAAGACGGATGGTGGCACTTGCACGAATACCAGCAGCGTTGGTTACACGAAGTGTAATGTTATAAACGCCTGGCGTATCGAGTAAATAAATACCAACCACTTCAATTAAACTTGTGATGTTACCATCCACAGGGTCAGTCGCGGTCACGCCTGATTTAGGATCGTAATCGCCAGAACCGATGAAGTACACTTGATTTGCCACAACACCATT
>JBBIMC010000001.1:22076-22316 GCA_037444605.1 Mycoplasmatota bacterium
CTATTAACCGTTAACGTAATCGTTGCGGTGGTTGTTTCGCCCGCAGAGTCCGTGACAGATAATGTAATCGTGTATGTTCCTGGGAAGTCATTATCGCCTGGTTCATACCCTGAAACTTCGATTTGATCGGTGAGATCGCCATCACGATCATCTTCTGCAGTCACGCCATCAAGGGGATCATATTCATCACCTTGTTCAATGACAGGGTTCGTGACGACACCTGAAAATACAGGTGCTTCG
>JBBIMC010000001.1:22347-32120 GCA_037444605.1 Mycoplasmatota bacterium
CACGCAGAAAGTGTAAGTACACTGAGCATGACTAAGACAACAAAGATTATTTTTCTCATTTTTTCCTCCTGTTAAAATGATCTTTTTTTTATTATCCTTTCGTACCGCTTCTACCCACACCAGCGATGATGTATTTTTTGAGGGAGAAGAAGACGATTAAGAGCGGAACGGTGACAAGTGCGGTTGCTGCTAACTGAATGTTATACACAGGACGCGCATCAGAACCTTGTCCAACGACGAAGCTTGTTGAACGAAGGGCAACAGAGATTAACCAATTTTCTTCTGCTGGAGCAACGAGTTGGGGCCAAATGTAGGCATCCCATGCACCGATGGCAGAAAGAATCGTAATGGTTGTAATGGTAGGACGGGCAATCGGAATCATGACGCGTTGTAAATACTTGAAGTCCCCACAACCATCGACTTGTGCGGCACGATAGAGGGTATCAGGAATCTGTCTGAAGGATTGTCTTAAGAAGAAAATATAGAAGACAGAGGTCATGAAGGGGAAGATCAGTGCGTAACGTGTGTTAATCCATCCTAGGTTAGAAACGGTAATATAATTGGTAATGGTATAGAGTTCACCAGGAATCATCATCGTCATTAAGAGAATGGAGAAGATGAAATCTCTGCCTTTAAACTCAAGTCTTGAGAATGCGAAAGCCGCTAAAATCGTGGTAGTCACTGTGCCTAGCATCGATAAGATCCCTACCACAAAGGTATTGACGATATATTGCCAGAAATTAAAGCGGGTTAAGGCTACTTTGAAGTTTACCCATTGCATTTCTCTAATATTGATAAAGAAACGAGGGTTTAAGAAGGTGGTTAATTCCACATTGGTCTTCAAAGCGGTAATCAGCATCCAGTAGAAGGGGATGAAGATGAAGAGTGCAATCAGTGTCAAGAAGGTATACATCGTGACCGTAGACACCAACTTCACTAATACATCGCGACGTGCCACTTTCTCTAAGTCAATTTGAGAACTTGACATTTCCTTCTTCTTTTCACGACGTTCTGCCATGTCTCTAAAGGTTTCACCACTCAAGAGACGAGAGATGCTCTTTCCAATACTATCCAAGAATCCTTTAAACCCGTAACCTTTGACAATTTGCATAATTTCAAAGGTATTGAGGAAACGGATGACAGAGGATCCAATATTTAAGGTGAATAAACTCATAAATGCATAAAGCATTTGTGTACGATAGGTCCATTCATCCATTTCAATGACATCTTTACTACGGATGCGTTTGAAATTGCTTGCGGTAAGCGGAACAAAGACAACGAGGTATCCAATCAAAATGGAAATGAGTGCATTCATCGTCGGTTGATCAAACATAAATCCTAAGAAGGTGTAATTCGTATTGACAACATCCGTGATGAGTTCTGGTTCTTCAAGAATAATGAAGAGATGTGCCAGCGCATAAATACCTAAAATCACATAAAGAAGATCAAACAATGTCGCGAATAAATCAAGTTTGCGAATCTTTGTCGTATATCGTTTCATGTTCTTCCCTCCTTAGTAGTGAACACGGCGTTTACCAACTTGAAGTTGGACCACCGTAAACACTAAGATGATCAAGAACAAGATGATCGCTGCAGCAGAGGCAAGAGACATCATGCCATCGAGTGCAGCAAGTCCGATGTAATCATAAATATAGAAGACAATCGTCTTTAAATTAATCGTTCCTGTCGCTCCGGTCGTGATTAACCCTTCACGGTTAATGATCGCGACGACTGAAGAATAGGTCTTGAAAGCACCGATCACTGATGTGATTAAGATATAGAAAATCATGGGTGAAATCAAAGGAACAGTAATTCGTTTGAATGATTTATAACGGCCAGCACCATCGATTTGAGCGGCTTGATAATATTGTTTATCAATGCCTTGAATGCCGGCGAGGAAGACGATGATCTTAAATGCGAGACCATTCCAGACAGAATAGATCAAGATAACTGACATCGCAGACCAGAAGGTGGCTCCTACACCGACCCAAACAATTGGTTGACCGCCAAACCAGGAAATGATTTGATTGGCTAACCCTAGATTGGTTAAGTCATTGGAGTTCCCTTTAAACATGTAGGCGAACACAAGACCAATCGCGATTGAGTTTGTGACATAGGGTAAGAAGAAAATCGTCTGATAGAATCCTTTAAGTGGTTTAATCGCGTTCATGGCGACTGCGATAAGTAAACTTAAGAGGACTGCGATAGGCACGGAGACTAAAACGATAATCCCTGTATTGAATACAGCTTGTTTAAAGTTTGCATGTCTTAGTACAGTTAAGTAGTTACCTGCTAACGTATAACCACTGAATTCATTGGTTTGAATATTATAACCCGTGTAAAATGAAATGATAAATGAGTTGAAGATGGGATAAAAGGTGAATATGCCTAATAAGATAAAGGCTGGAATGACGAAGAGAATAAACTTAAACCAATGAGGCATATGTGAAATGAAGCTCAAGTGGTGTTTATCCATCCAGTCATTGATGATCACCATCATATGATGGGTGCGGCTGCGGAATTTCCAAATGAAATCCTTCAGCGCTAACTTGAATGTACTCATAGGTGAAGTCCTGTTTCCTTACTAAATAGATGTACTTTACCCTTCTTCACACCAAGTTTAATCGTCTTTTGTTGGTACACTGAATCCGAATCGACAAGCGCACGTACGTTAATGTTGCCAATCGAAAAACGAATCATCGTATCGCGACCAATATGTTCAACATCCTGTGCATCAACTTCAAATCCATTGGGATCGACTCTAAAATCTTCAGGTCTTACACCAATGTTGTAGGTTCCATCGCTCAGTTCGGTGTCGCCTAAGACCACATCACCAATCATAGCTTTGCCTGATTTGACATGTCCTTCAAAGGTATTAATAGGAGGATTTCCTAAGAAACGGGCAACAAATAG
This sequence comes from Mycoplasmatota bacterium, assembly GCA_037444605.1. GTDB lineage: Bacteria > Bacillota_I > Bacilli_A > Acholeplasmatales > Acholeplasmataceae > Peloplasma. Next base: position 25,261 of record JBBIMC010000001.1, read on the forward strand.
GTTATCAGGATTGTTGTACATTTCTTGAGGTGCGTCCATCTGTTGTTTCACACCATAGTTTAGAACAACCATTTGATCGGAAATACTCATCGCTTCTTCTTGGTCATGCGTCACGAAAATCGTCGTAATTCCCGTTTCACGTTGAATACGTTTGATTTCTTCTCTGGTTTGAAGTCTTAAACGGGCATCTAAGTTGGATAGGGGTTCGTCTAAGAGAAGGACTCTAGGTTTTTTGACAAGGGCACGTGCGATCGCCACACGTTGTTGTTGTCCACCTGAGAGTTGTGAGGGTTTCTTGTCAAGTTGATCTTCAATCCCAACAAGTTTCGCCATTTCCATAACCAAATCTTCTGCTTCAGTACGCTTAATATTCAAGTTTTCAAGCGGAAACATAATGTTTTGACGCACGGTCATGTGGGGATAGAGGGCATAGTTTTGGAAAACTAAACCAATTCCTCTTTTTTCGGGTGCGAGACGTGTCACGTCATCATCACCGAAAAATATCTTTCCGCCAGAAGGTTTATGAAGCCCCGCAATCATAAAAAGGGTGGTCGATTTACCACATCCCGAGGGTCCAAGTAAACCTACGAGTTTTCCCGAAGGAATGGTGATGGTTAAATCGTCGACGGCGCGGGTTTCTTTACCAGTTTTGTCGGTAAATACTTTAGTTAAATTCTCTAATCTGATCTCCATGTGATCGTAAACTCCTTAAGTTCTATTTTTACTTTTTATAAAAAGAAAAGTACTTTTGTATTCCAAAAGCACTTTTAGTCACGAGTATCGAAAAAAACACTGTGTGTCGTTGTCAAAAAGGATGTTCGAATATCTGTTAAAATTTGATACATAGAACTTTCACCTCAACAAAATTATTATATAATAATACGGCCGAAAAAACAATGTCGAGATGAATCTACTTAACGAATTTTTACACCTTTTTTTCAAAGATATCGCTGAAAGCGCTTTTAGGGGTAATTCAATTATAGTAAAGAGAAGGGTCTTTGTCAACGCAAGTTGACCGATTTTCTTGATAAAAGAGAAAACAGCACGTTTGGTGCTGTTTGTCTATACATTGTTATTTATAAATAACAGGATTAAAGATTATTGCTAAAATTCACAGTTTTTTGGTGTTCTTGGGAAGGGGAGAACGTCTCTGATATTTTCTACTCCTGATAGGTACATGATTAAACGCTCAAAGCCCATACCAAATCCTGAATGGATACATCCACCATAACGACGAAGATCTAGATACCAATCAAAGTCCTTTTCGGGAATGTGGAGTTCTTCCATACGCTTAAGTAAATAATCTAAACGTTCTTCACGCTGAGAGCCACCGACGAGCTCACCGGAACCAGGAACAAGTAGGTCCATGGCAGCAACCGTTTGTTTATCTTCATTTAAACGCATGTAGAAAGCTTTGATATCTTTGGGCCAATCGATGACAAAAACGGGTGATTTAAAGTGTTTTTCTGTGAGATATTTCTCGTGTTCAGTGTTGATGTCTTGTCCGTGTTTGGGGAGGTTTTCAAACTTAACGCCACTGTGAAGAAGAATATCGATCGCTTCTTTATGGGTCACTTTTGCAAATGGAGCATCCAATACCTTCTTGAGACGATCGATGAGACCTGCTTCAACAAACTTGTCAAAGAAAACCATTTCTTCGGGGAGTTTATCAAACACATAGCGAATAATGAATTTGACCATCTCTTCAACAACCTGCATGTTTTTATCTAGATCAGCAAATGCCATTTCAGGTTCAATCATCCAGAACTCAGACGCATGACGTTGTGTATTGGAGTTTTCTGCTCTAAACGTAGGTCCAAACGTATAAACATTTCGGAATGCGAGTGCATACGCTTCAGCTTCAAGTTGTCCTGTAACCGTTAGATTGGTTCTTTTACCAAAGAAATCTTTTTTATAATCCACTTGTTTTTCTTCGTTGAAGGGAATATTTTCTAGTGGAAGCGTCGTGACAGAGAACATTTGACCCGCTCCTTCACCATCGTTTGCCGTAATAATAGGCGTGTGTGTATAGATGAATCCTTGTGATTGAAAGAACTCATGCACAGCCATCGCAGCGACCGAACGTAGACGAAAGACGGCGTGAAAGAGGTTGGTTCTTGCACGCAAATGTGCAACTTCACGTAAAAATTCTCTGGTATGGCGTTTAGGTTGGATGGGGTAATCTTCAGGTGAATCTCCTAAAAGTTCGATATGATGGGCTTTAAGCTCAAAGGGTTGCTTGGCATCCGGCGTTAAGATAAGTTCACCATGAACTTCAATCGCGCTTCCTACTCTTAGTTTTTGAACATCTTTAAAATTATCAATTTTCTGCTCTTCATAGACGACTTGAAGCGTTTCAAAAAATGTCCCGTCATGAAAATTGATAAACCCGAACTCTTTTTGAGCCCGGTGATTACGAATCCATCCATAAAGTTTTAATACTTTATGAAGTTGCTCTTCAGTTTGACGATAGATCTGTTTTACTGTTGTTTCCATATGTCTTTCCTCCTTATAGGAAATAAAAAACGCCCTTAACATTCTAAGGACGTAATAGTTACGCGGTACCACCTTAGTTCTAGATGACTCTAGCCCTCAAAAGCCCATAACGTAGGCATGCGGATGGTTCTACTCTTCATGTTTGAATTTCTTCCATCTCTCAGAGTGTTCTTCACAAGAAACTTTAGGTCGACTTTCACCGTCTTCGACTCGCTATGCTAAGGGGTTTTTGTTACTCTCTCATCATCGATTTATCAATAGTATACTGTTTATGAAGCGATTTGTCAATCGATTTCTTTGCTGTCGGCTTGCTCGATTTCCACCAAATCGTCGTCTTCAATTTCGTCAAACTTGGCTTGCGAAATATGTTCGAACTTTTTCGAAATTTTCGTAGTCGTCACATGAACATCTTTTGCGCTGGTGGAGACACTATCAATCGAGCGTTTGAGTTTTTCCCAACGTTCACCATAGCGCTTGAATTCTTCACCTAAACCTTTGAGTTCTTCGATTATCTTGCCAGTTTGCTTGTTTTTCTCGATGTTAATGATGATCATTTGAATCATCGATAACATATAGATCAGTGTCGTTGGTGAGGTGACCCATACTTTGTTTTGGTTTGCATAATCGATGATATCTTCATGATTCGCATAGATTTCCGCAAACACAGCTTCTGCAGGGACAAACATGACTGCGTGATCACTTGTTTCACCAGCAAGAATATATTTATTCTTGATGTCATCGATGTGCTTTTTGACATCGCGTTTAAAGTCTTTCCCTGCAGCGACACGATCCGATTCACTTAATTCCTTATTAAAGATACGCTTATAGTTTTCCAAAGGGAATTTGGAGTCAACCGCGACCATACCCATAGGCTCTGGTGCGAAGATGACTGCATCCGCGATGGAATTATTGGATAGACGATGTTGTTTGTCATAAAGCGTCGTCTTTTCACCGAACACACCCGCGAGTAATTGATAAAGTTGAACTTCACCAAAGATACCTCGTGTTTTTTGACCCTTCAGCAGGTCATTGAGTGAAACGACCTCTGTAGATAATGACTCAATTTTCTTTTGAGCTTCATCAATTTTCGTGAGTCTTTCGACCACATTAGTAAAGGTTTGGGTCGTCTTTTCAAATCCTTGCCCTAATCTTAATTCCACTTTTTCGTTGATTTCGCGCAATTTTGTTTCAATATGTTGCATCATCGTGTCTTTAAACTGGTTGAGATCGGTCTGACTTGTTTTGCTCGTTTCTCCGAAAAGTTTCGCCATCTCAAATTTAAACTCACCATATTCCTTTTGAATATAGGCTTTTAAATCGGATTGGGTCTGTACAAATTCAGATAAATCAATCTCATTGGAATCTTGTTTTTGTGGTTTGAAGATAAGAATCACTAATAGGATCACCACAACACCAAGTAAACCTAAAATGACATAATCTAACATTGCTTATACCTCCACATCTTCTAAATAGTAAATGTGCCAAACATCATCAATTACTTCCACATAAACCGTCATATACGTTTCATCAGACAAAATTAAATCGTTGACTGATGTGATAAAACGGTCATCGTTTAACGCTCGTGCGTAGTTGCGCTGCTTTTCGGGTTCCACCATCACGCTCTGATATGCTCGACTTACCAAGTCCGTACAATAAAATTTATACTCCATATCGAGGAAAAACAAGAAGTTGTATAGAGCCTTATCGGATAGGTTTGCTGCATATTCGACGACACCATCAAGTTGTTCCTCGGTGATCCCCTTGACTCTTAGTCCAACATAATAAGGGCGATACTTGGTTCCATAATATGGGTACACCGGATCCGCTGTATTTCGATAATTGGGGTTTAACCAGTAATTGGATGAACTTCGGCTAATCGTAGCGCTGTAGTTGTGTGGTTCGTCTCCTGGATGCGTAATGAAATCCCAAATAGTTTCATCACCTTGGGGAAAGCCATATGCTTCATAAAAGCGGTTCTCACCATCGTTAATCGCGGCATGGCCACCAAAATAATAAGACACAAATAAGTGCCCTGCAGGACTATATGGAAATGGAGATAACTGAGTAGTGAAGATATCCCCTTTCTGACCAAGGAATTTCCGCGTATCATCATAGAATACACTACGTGTATCCTCTAACTCATAGGATGTTTCACGTGAAACTTTATAGTAGCGACGTGTTTGAAAAACGTTGGTTGAATATTCGAATTCTTCTTCATATTCAAAGGTAGATCGCGCTTTAAAGTCCTCGATAGCTTGATCGACTTGAATGTTTTCAGCAACCGCAATCCCCAACGAATAAATCATTCCCATAAGAATGAGAACCAAGAGGGTTTTTATGGCTTTCCATATGGTAAAGCGACGGCGTTTAGTTTGTGTTTTTTTCTTCTTTATGCCCATCGATCATGTCACCTGCTTTATTCCTATTATAGCACTTCAAGCAAATTCCTAGATAAGAAAATGCCGAGAGTCTCGGCATTGTTCTTTAGTGTTTTCTAGGTTTGATAACGAGCGCTCTTTCTTCGCCTTCACCTTCGGATTCGGTGATGACATCACGCCAATCAGAAAGTTTCGTGTGAATGATGCGGCGATCAAAGGCATTCATGGGGTCAAGTTTCACTGCAACACGTGTTTGAGCGACTTCTTTCGCAGTTTTCGTTGCTAAAATTTCAAGTTGTTTTCTTCTGTTTTCGTGATAATTTCCAATGTCTAGGGAGACGATCAGATGATCTTCGACGAATAGATTCAAGTAGTTTCTTAACATGAACTGCAAGGATAACAAGGTTCTTCCTTCGCGTCCGATCAGAAGTGCATTTTCATCAGATTCGACATGATAATGAATTTCAGAACCTTCACTGACAGTTCTTACTTCCATCCGGGTCTTAATATCCATGGTTTTAAGAATGTTTTCCAAATAGACTTTACCTTCGGTCGCTAAGCTGACGTTCGGTGTCGCTTCATAGGTCGCAGAGGTTCCAAAGCCTAATAAACCTTTCTTTTCTTTAAGGACAGTAAGCTTGATCTTATCTTTTTGAATCTTTAATTGTTCCACAGCCATTTTTTCGGCTTCTTGTAGTGTTTTTGCTTCAAATTCGATTTTCTTAAAGTTCATTATATTCACCCCAGTAATTGTTTTTGCTTGAGTGCTTCATGTTTCTTTTCGTTGATTTTGCGGTTGACAAGCGTTTGGCCTAATGAGTAGATGTTCCCAAAAATCCAATATAGCGCGAGCGCGTTAGAAGAATAGGAAGCAAATGCCATCATCACAACCATGAAATAGCTGACATACTTCATCGTTTGTTCGGTCTGCTGTGCTTGTGGTGTCAAGTTTTGACGTCCAGTATTCTTCGCATATGCTGGTTTTTTCATCGATATTCTTTGGAGTAAGAACATGGTTCCACCAACGATACCTGCAAGTACCATACCGATGATACCATCGTTACCGTTTGCTAAGTTGATGCCAAAGAAGTTGGTGTTGCTGACAGAGTCAGCATACATGCCGCCTTCGATGGTAATACGACGAACCACACCATACATCGCAATGAAGATTGGCATCTGTAAGAAAGGCATGAGACATCCGAAGACACTAATTCCATGCTTCTTGTAGACTTGCATCATTTCCATTTGCATCATTTGCTGTGATTGAGGATCTTTACGGGTTGCGTATTTCTGTTGAACCTTCTGCATATCGGGTTGTGCAAGGTTCATCTTCAATGACATATCATTGCTCTTTGCATAAATAGGCCATGCTAAGGTACGAACCACAATGGTGGTAAGTAAAATACCTACGGCAAAGTTGTTTCCAAAAACACCTGCAAAGAAATTCATGATGAAGGCAACAGGAATCACTAAGATCCAATCGAAGAAATTTGCATCCTTATTAGAGATAGGATCTTCACCACCTGCAACGTATACAGTGAAGTTTTGTGTGTAGCTTGCATAACTGAATGTAACTTCGTAAGAGTATTGATCTCTAAAGCCATTTTCATCGAGCGGATCATATCCATTATCGTTAAAATAGGTCGTAAAATTAGGATCATTTTCATCGACTACTGTAACATCACCATCACGATAAACCACGTAAGCTGTGACGCCTTCAGGATTAAACATTTCTCCCTTTTGATAAAGGACAGAGTCCTTATCAAAGCGGAAGGTAACCATCACGATGTCGTTAGGATCACCAACGATGGGGTCTGGTTTGACATAAATTTGAAACGATGCTTCAATGTCTGATTCTGTGAAGGTGTATGTTCTCACACCATCAGCATTGGTATTTACATTGGTGGGGAGTTGTCCATCGTATTCAACGAGTGTTCCCACACCGTTTTCGGTTAAACTCCAATAGGATAAACCGTTCTCGCCTTT
>JBBIMC010000001.1:32131-32692 GCA_037444605.1 Mycoplasmatota bacterium
GTTGTTGGCTTCGCTTTGATCGAAAACAAGTTTTTCCCATGAGTTAACTTCACCCACTGGATTGTTGACGATGACTTGCTTGACGGGATCAGATCCGCCACCACATGCTGCTAAGCTGATAGCAACAATAACCATCATGACGAGGAAGATAATGCGTTTACTCATGTTCTTTCTCCGTTAGTTTAGATTTTTTTAATAGAGCCTGTAATTTGCTTTGCATTTCCGCATAAGATAGATCAATCGCTGAAGGTTTGATCACGATCACAAAATTTGATTTTGCGACAATTTCATCTTTCATCTCTTGAATAATCATTCGAATTCTTCGCTTAGCTAAATTACGTTCGACAGCGCCACCATAACGGCGGCCGATGGATAGCGCGAAACGAAAATTCTCGTTTGCAGGATCCTCGCTTTGATAGATTGCAAAATAACTGTCTCCCTTGACAACCTTCTTCTTAAAGATCGCATCGATTTCGCTATTTTTCTTTATGCGATATCTCTTTTTCATCGGTTTTCAATGTTTTAAAAAAAGAAGGACTACTCAAATTGATAACAAAGGTT
>JBBIMC010000002.1:0-17875 GCA_037444605.1 Mycoplasmatota bacterium
ATTGCAACACTTGCTTTTTTATGAGAATTTGTGGGATTTAAGGATTGTTAATCCTTTGGTGTTATAATAGAAGAAAATGATAAGCGAGGTTAATCATGGAAAATTATCTAAAAACGTATGTTGAATACCGTAAGAAAATTAAGGCTTACGGTTATTTTATCTGGCTCATGAGCTGGGATCAAGAAACAGAAGCTCCTGATGCATCGGTCGAATATCGTACGAAACAATATCAAGTTATAGCAGAAGAATTGTATAAGATCGAATCTGATCCTGAGTACTTAGAAGCAGTAGACTATCTATTTGCTCACCTTAATGAAATTGACGACAACGATTTAAAAGTTGAGATTAAGCATGCTGAAAAAGAATTACGCATGGTCAAGAAAGTACCTAAAGATGAACTTCTTGAATATCAAGTCTTATCATCACAGGCATCCCATGTTTGGGCGAAGGCAAAGAATGAAAACAACTTTGCAATGTATCAACCCACGTTAGAAAAGATTTTTGCATTCAATCGAAAGCTTGTTAAATATCTTGAAACAGAAGAACTCAAAGGATATGACATTCTCCTCGACATGTTTGAAGAAGGATTCACCCAAAAAGAATATGATTTGTTCTTCAATACATTAAAAGAAAAACTAGTTCCATTTGTCAAAGAGGTTACATCTGTCAAAGATAAGTTCTCAAGAAAACTTGCTAAAGGTGTCTTTGCACGCGATAAGCAAAAACAATTCTCAGAATATTTAATTGATGTTTTTGCCTATGATAGAACACGTGGGTTACTCAAAGAATCTGCGCACCCATTCACTTCAGGTGTGACATCGACCGATACAAGAATCACCACTCATTATTATGAAAACAATCTTACCTCTTCCATTTTCTCTACCATTCATGAGATGGGGCATGCACTTTATGAAATTCAAAATGATCCTAAATATGATGATACATTCCTTCATGGTGGCACCAGTTTAGGCATTCATGAATCTCAATCACGCATGTATGAAAATATGTTTGGTCGTTCAAAAGCATTCTGGACGGTTCATTATCCAAAACTACAGGAAATCTTTAGTAAAGAACTAAAGGGTGTCACACTCGATGAATTTGTTCGTTTCATCAATAAAGCCGAACGTTCTTTAATCCGTGTTGAAGCCGATGAGCTTACTTATGCACTTCATATCATGGTTCGCTATGACATCGAAAAAGAATTGATCAGTGGCAAACTCAAAGTGAAAGATCTTCCCAAACGTTGGAATAAACTGTATTATGACTATTTAGGTATTCGTCCTAAGACGGATAAAGAAGGTGTCCTACAGGATATTCACTGGTCCGGTGGAGCTATTGGTTATTTCCCAACCTATGCATTAGGTTCTGCATATGCTGCACAAATCTATCAAGCGATGAATAAGGATCTTAACATTGAAGATGCATTGTTAAACAACAATATTAAGGCCATCAATGCGTGGACGAAAGAACACATTCATCAATTCGCATCATCGAAATCGCCCAAAGAGATTTTGATGATTGCGACAAAAGAAGCATTTAACCCCAATTATTACGTCGATTATTTAAAACAAAAGTATCAACGCTAAAGGAACTGATTATTCATGCTATCTATCCGTTCGCTCTACCAGGTTGGTTATGGGCCATCTTCATCGCATACGATGGGTCCGGCAAAGGCAGCTAGGATTGTTAAAGAGCGTTGCCCCTCTGCGGATTATTTTGAAATTACTCTCTATAATTCTTTAGCACTTACGGGTAAAGGACATTTAACCGAAGAAGCCATCAAAGAGTCACTCGCGCCATGCAATGTGGCTTTTTTGACGTCAATCGATCTTGGAAAACATCCGAATACGCTTTTAATCAAGGCGTTTGAAGGTGAAAACATCATAAATCAATATGAAGTGATGAGTACAGGTGGTGGACGGATTGTTTTTCAGGGAGAAGTTTCTGATGAAGTTCATATTTACCCACATCAAACATTTAAAGACATCAAAAAATACTGTAAAGCGAATCATCTTACCTTACATGATTATGTCTACCAAGTAGAAGGTGAAGGCATTAAAACGTTTCTCGATGAGATTTGGGAAGCGATGCGTTTGTCGATTGTCAGAGGGATTGCGACGCATGGGATTCTACCCGGTCCTTTAAAGATGAAACGTAAAGCACCAGAACTCTATAGCAAGATTAAAGCCAACGAAGTCCCCGAAATCACCGAAAACCGACTTGTCGCAAGCTATGCGTTTGCGGTGTCTGAAGAGAATGCTAGCGGTGGCATCATTGTCACTGCACCTACATGTGGTGCGTGTGGTGTCTTACCTGCAGTCCTCTATTATATGCATGAAAAACATCAAGTGATCACCCATGAGCGCATCATTAATGCTTTAGCTGTCGCAGGTCTTATTGGGAATTTGATTAAACATAATGCGTCTATTTCAGGAGCGGTCGCGGGATGCCAAGCAGAAGTAGGCAGTGCATGTTCAATGGCCGCTGCTGCACATGCTACCTTATTCAACCTATCCATGGACCAAATTGAATATGCTGCTGAAATTGCGATGGAACATCATCTGGGTTTAACATGCGATCCTGTCAACGGATATGTTCAAATCCCATGTATTGAACGCAATGCGGTCGCGGCACTTCGTGCTATCGATGCATGTGGACTGGCATTTTTCTTAACCGATTCAAGAAAGATTTCTTTAGATACCGTGATTCAAACCATGTATCAAACGGGTTTAGATATGCATCAATCGTACAAAGAAACCTCACAAGGTGGACTTGCGTTCTACTTCAAGGAGGAAGAAGATGTTAACTGTTGGTAGTCGTATTATTGGAAAAGCACTCGATGTTGATTTTTTAGGACAGGGTGTTATCAAGCATGAAGAGTATGTGATTTTTGTGAAAGCTATGCTGAAAGATGAGGTTGCAGAAATTGCGATTACATCACTGAAAAAACGCTTTGCGGAGGCAAAAATCATTTCTTTAATCGAACCTAGTCCACAGCGTAAAAAGATTGATGCCACTTTAGAAAGTTGTGATCTTCTTCACATGAATGATGAAGAACAACTAAGATGGCAACAACGAATTACCAAAGAGACCATAAAGAAAATATCAGGTCTTGATCTTCCCGTTGCAGAAACATTGACCGATCATCAGTTCATCCATTATCGAAATAAATCTGTCTTTCATGTCATGAATGAACCTGTCTTAACCCTTGGTTTATATGGACTTAATAATCAATCATTGATCAAAACGAATGATTTCATTCTATCGGATGACTTAACCAACAAGATTCTCAATCGTATTCAACAGGCACGAATAAACATTGAACCGAATATCTTAAGACACGTTGTGTTTCGTACCAATGAAAAGCGTCAAGCTTTAGTGACTTTAGTCGCAAATAAAAAGTCGTTTCGTGGTTTAAATTCACTCCTGTCACTTTTTCTTACCATTCCAGAAATCATCGGTGTGACATGCAACATTAAAAAAGATGAACGTCACATATTAAGCGATGAAAGTCATTTACTTTATGGTAAACCCACCATTGATCTAGCGATTGGTGCATGGGTGTATCCAGTGAGTGATCAATCCTTTTTCCAAGTCAACATTCCGGTCATTCAGATGGCTTATGATTTAATCAAGAAAGAAATTAAGCCAAAGGCGAACGTGATTGATGCCTATAGTGGCGTAGGAAGTATTGGTTATTACCTTCTAGAAAAGGTCAGTACCATGACATTCATCGAATCTAATCAGGATGCGATCAAGATGACTAAGCGTATGAAAGAAGAACATCATCTCGATCAAGTCACAATTTTTGAAGGTAAAGCAGAAACATTATTAAATGAGATGACTGGTGATGTTCTGATCGTCGATCCCCCACGTTTTGGTTTAACACAGGAGTTGATTCAATTGATTTTAGAGAAATCATTTGAACAAGTCTTCTATTTATCCTGTGATATCAAAACTTTATCAAGAGATTTATTCATGCTTAGTGAACGTTATCAAGCCAATAAAATTTTCCCATTACGTATGTTTCCTCAGACAACCAGTTTAGAAACACTTCTCATCTTGAAACTAAAAAAATAACGCATCTAATTCGCTTAGATGCGTTTTTTTATCCCCTAACGAAGGGATTGAATTTTTTCTCGTGACCAATATCCGTCGGACGACCATGACCAGGATACACCATGATGTCTTCATCAAACAGTTGATAGATTCTTTTTACTGATCGATAGATAACTTGTGGATCTGACAAAGGAATATCCGTACGACCGATACTTTGATAAAAAAGTGTATCGCCTGAAAACAAGATGTGATCGACACTTAGGACAGTGCTTCCTTCAGAATGTCCAGGAGTTTCATAGACGGTGAAGATGAGCCCTATCGCTTCAAAGGTATCTAGATCCTTAACCCATAGATCGACAGGAACTTCATAGCCTAATTGATTGTAACTAGTTTTACCCATCCATATCTTATCTTTGATCGGTGCAATGACTTTGCAGTTAAAAAGATCCTTCAGTTGTTTAACACCACCTACATGATCAAAGTGTCCATGCGTGATGTAGATAGCTTCCACGTTTAAATTTTGTTTGTTAATATATCGGATCACATCATCGCTTTCGTAACCGGGATCGATGATGATTGCCTGATTTGCTTCGCTTAGGATATAACAATTACTTTTGAGATTGCCTAGCGAAAACCTCATTATTTCCATTAAAATCACCTATCGTATTATAGCATAAAATCCCATAATGCCAAGAAAAATCATCATTATAGAGAGGATTTACTAAAGTAAACGTTCTCAAAATCGTTTTACATGCAAGAAAAGTTGGGTTGAAGTATAATGACGGTGCTAGAGGTGAAACCATGAATATTAAACAAAATTATACCGAACTTATCGGCAATACGCCGCTTTTACGTCTGCATAACCTTGAAAAATCCCTTGGACTTAAAGCTGAACTCGTCGCTAAACTCGAAAGTCATAACCCTTTGTCCAGTGTCAAAGATCGTTTAGCTTTTGCTTTAGTCGAATCCATTGAGAAACAAGGATTGGTCAATGAGAACACAATTTTCTGTGAACCCACATCAGGAAATACGGGGATTGGACTCTCCTTCATTTGTGCTGCAAGAGGATACAAATTGATCTTAACCATGCCTGAAACCGTATCAAAAGAACGCGTTCAAATCGTCAAAGCTCTTGGTGCTGATGTGATTTTAACTGAAGGAAAATTGGGGATGAAAGGGGCTATCGCAAAAGCTCAAGAGATCCAAAATACGCAAAAGAATGTGATCATTCCCATGCAATTTGAAAATTTGGCAAATCCTGAAATCCATCGGAAAACGACGGCATTAGAAATCTTGAAAGATACAGATTACGAAGTAGATTACTTCGTTGCTGGAGTGGGGACAGGGGGAACCATCACAGGTGTGGGTGAAGTTTTAAAAACACATCTTCCCCATGTCAAGGTTGTTGCTGTAGAACCCAAAGATTCTCCCGTTTTATCAGGAGGACAACCGGGACCCCACAAAATTCAAGGCATTGGTGCAGGATTTATCCCCGGCGTACTCAATCAAAAGGTGATTGATGAAATCATCCAAGTCTCGAATGAGGATGCATTTAGTTATGCCCGTTTACTCGCAAAAACTGAAGGAGTTTTCGCTGGAATTTCTTCAGGTGCCATTTTATACTCAGCAATTGAACTTGCTAAACGAAAGGAAAATGAGGGAAAAAGAATCGTCTTTATTGTCTGTGATACGGGTGAACGATATCTTTCCACACCTCTTTATGACCTATAATGCTTAAATGTACAAAAGAAGATGTTTTTGCAGCAAAAAAATTTGATCCAGCAGCACCCTCATGTCTCATGGTCTTTTTGACCTATCCTGGTGTGATTGCCTTAAGACGACATCGCAGAGCTCACAAACTGTGGCTAAAGGGTCGTAAAAATTGGGCAAGACTCATCGCGAGTGCAACCCGTAAAAAAACAGGCATTGATATCCATCCTGCAGCGAAGATCGGTCACGGTGTATTTATTGATCACGGTATGGGATTAGTCATTGGTGAGACTGCTTCAGTAGGTGATAATTGCGTGTTATATCATGGGGTAACACTGGGAGCTAATACCTTTGAAAAAGTGGACCGTCACCCCAAGATTGGAAATAATGTGATTATCTATGCCAATGCAACCTTGATAGGACCGATTCACATCGGTGATCATAGTATCGTTGGAGCAGGCGCTGTCGTATTAAAAGATGCACCAGCACATAGTCGATTGATCGGTGTTCCAGCACATAAAAACCCTCAATCCATCGTCTGATAATTATGGATCTAGGAGTGTAAAGATAAAGATTTTCTAATCCTTCACATATTATGATCCTTGATTGACAAAAGATAAGAAATTTGATATCATTAATTGAGTTTTAGGAGGAGTACTATGAATTGGGCAGATTATTTAATTATTATTGTCTCTTTACTACTCATCGGTGCGGTTTTATTACAGCACTCTAACGATGACATTAAAGATGCTTTTAGTGGTGAAAAATCCGAATTATTTAAGAATAGAAAGTCAAGAGGATTGGAATTAATTCTCGTTCGTGCATCCTTAATTCTTGGCGTCTTATTATTCGCATTAGTGATTCTATCTAATTTTTTACACTAAACATGAGACTATGAAAATGAAGTGTTTCTTCGGAAACGCTTTTTTCATCAAAGGGGTTCTATGCAACGTTATTTCTTAAATCAGAAGTCTAATCAAATCACAGGACAGGATGCACATCATATTACGAAAGTGATGCGTATGAAAACCGATGATCATGTCATTGTGTGCTACGATCAACACTGTTTTTTGTCATCTCTAGTCATTGATAACTCTGGAGTATTCTTTAAAGAGATTCAAGAAATTGAAGGATATAGAGCACCGCATATAACGTTGATTCAAGGCTTACCTAAGCATCCCAAAAATGAGTTGGTTACCAAATATGCAACCCTCTTTGGAGCATCTGCGATCTTCTTTGTTCCCATGATGCGAAGTATCGCAAAACTGGATAATGAAGCCAATAAACAGAAGAGACTTGAGCTGATTGCTAAAGAGGCAGCAGAACTTGCTCATCGTTTTGACATACCCATGATAAAACTTCATTCATCGATGAAAAATATCACATGGACAGAGTTTGATTATGTCCTTTTAGCCGATGAAAATGAAAAGACTATAACACTCAATCAGGCACTCCCTAAGGTGAATCCTGACATGAAGATTGCCTTGATCATTGGACCTGAAGGTGGGATTACCGAACAGGAACGTGAATACTTTAAAACCGTTAAAGCTATCTCAGTATCTCTAGGAAAAAACATTCTTCCTACAGAACTCGCTGCTCTTTATGCCCTTTCTTATCTATCCATTAAAAATACCTAAAAGATTTTGACAAATGAAAAAAAATGCTATATAATGATTAAGGCTAATGAATCTCAGCGTGGAAGGAGGGCAGACTATGCCTAAAACAATCGTTCGCGAAAAAGAATCAATTGAAGATGCTTTACGTCGCTTTAAACGTGACGTTTCTAAGTCAGGAACTCTCCAAGAAGCACGCAGACGTGAGTTCTATTTGAAGCCATCAGTAGAACGCAAGGAACGGATTCGCGCAAACCGCTCAAAGAAGAAGTAACTTCAAAAATCGCACTCTAGGGTGCGTTTTTATATGGTTTTTGATTTGAAAAAGTACATGATGTGCTTTTTTCTTTTTGGGTCTATGGTATAATATCTTTACGGTAAGGAGAGATTTAATGAAATTAAATCAACAAATTCATCATGCCGAAGCCATTGCAAGACTCGTCGGCGTTCAAGATCGTAATTTACTCGTTTTCAAGCAATACCTAGGAGTGAATGTTTCCGTGATGGGATCTGAGATTATTACCGATGCCAAAGAGAAACATCTTCCATTGCTGGAAGCGATTTTTTCGGTTCTTATTGAGCTTGCTGAACATCAGGTTCAACTTTCAGAAAGAGACATCATGTATATCATCAAACTCGCTGAGAAAAATGAGCTTGAAGGTGTGTTTGACCTCTATAAAAATCGCAAGCGGATTTTGATCAATGATCAAGGACGTTCGATCTATCCTAAAACATTTAATCAAAAACACTATGTGGAAGCTATCACCAATTATGATCTTGTATTTGGTGTCGGACCCGCAGGAACTGGGAAGACGTATTTAGCCGTTGCTCAGGCGGTCGCTGAACTTAAAAACAACAAAGTAAAGAAATTGATTTTAACGCGACCTGTGGTCGAAGCAGGAGAAAGTCTTGGCTTTTTACCAGGTGACCTAAAAGAGAAAGTTGATCCCTATTTGGTTCCACTCTATGATGCTTTATACGAAATGTTAGGCACACAAACCACGCTTTCGTTAATGGAAAAAGGTGTGATCGAAATTGCTCCGCTGGCGTACATGCGAGGTCGTACTTTAGAAAATGCCTTCGTGATTTTAGACGAAGCCCAAAATACGACCCGTGTTCAGATGAAGATGTTTTTGACCCGTTTGGGTTTCGCTTCCAAAATGGTCATTACCGGAGATCCTTCCCAAAGTGATTTACCCAAGGGGATTCCTCCTGGACTTAACGAAGCACTTCAATTACTCGATCATATGGATGATATCAAAATAATTCAGTTTGATAAGCGTGATGTCGTACGACACCCCCTTGTCCAGCGTATTCTCGAAAGGTATGATGGCGATGAAAGTTAATCTCTATAATCAAACCGAACAAGCCCTCGATCACATTCAAGCATTGATCAATCGTATCTTTAAATCCGAAAAGCAGAGATTGAGTATGCAGCTTATCTTTGTCACCCAAGAAGAGATTCATCGTCTTAATTTAGCTTATCGGAATATAGATAAACCCACTGATGTCTTAAGTTTTCCCAACGATGACAGTAAAGATCGTTCTTTAGGTGACGTATTTATCTCCATCGAACAAGCTAAAAGACAAGCGCAAGATTACGGACATTCTATTGAAAGAGAAATCGGCTTTCTTGCTGTCCATGGTTATCTCCATTTGCTTGGGTATGATCATCACACCAAGGAAGATGAAGCATTAATGATGGCAAAGCAAGAAGAGATTCTTAAGAATGCCAACCTAGAAAGGACTCCATCATGAAAAATATTCAAGAAGCACTCAAAGCTCGTGAAAGAGCGTACACACCGTATTCCCATTTTAAAGTAGGGGCTGCCATCGAACTGAAGGATGGATCATTTATCCATGGAGCGAACATTGAAAACGCCTCATTTGGTTTGACCTCCTGTGCAGAAAGAAATGCGCTATATTCGCTTTATTCTCAAGGATATAAAAAAGAAGATATCGTCTCTCTGACTGTAATTGCTAACGATCATGGACCCGTATCCCCTTGTGGCGCATGCCGTCAAGTCATGCATGAACTTCTTCCTAAGGGAACGAAGATTGTGTTAGCTAATACCAAAGGTGAAACAATGGAAACGACCCCAGATGGGTTATTGCCATATGCCTTTGTGTTAGATGAAAAACCTCATGACGAATAAACACGTCTCGGGGTTCGTTGCGATTATCGGACGACCTAACGTGGGGAAATCCACCTTAATCAATGCACTCATGGGCGAAAAGATCGCCATTATGAGTCCAAAACCACAAACAACGCGTCATCGTATCATGGGTGTCCTGACCAAACCGGATTATCAAATTATCTTTGTTGATACACCAGGATTACATAAAGGAAAAGACCTATTAAACAAGACCATTGATAAAGTTGCAGTGTCTGCGATTTCCGATGTGGATTTGATCTTATATGTTGTGGACCGAAAAAAAGATGAAGCCGCAGAACATGTTATTCGCTATTTCAAACAAGCAGATGCCAAGGTCGTCTTGGTCATCAACAAGATTGATATGCTACCTTCAAAATCAGCGATTGATGAAGTCATTGTCAGTTATTTGGATAGTTATCCCTTCTTAGGCGTCATCCCGATATCCGCGAAAGAACATACTTATCTCGATAAGATTGAAGAAACCATCCTCCCACATCTTGAAGAAGGACCGCGATTTTTCCCGGAGGATATGAAGACAGATCAAACCGAAGAACAACTCATGAGTGAGCTCATACGTGAAAAGATCCTTTATCATACCGAACAAGAAGTACCTCACGCTGTGGCGGTTGTGATAGAATCTTTAGCAGAAAATCATGAACTCAACACCCTGGATGTATCCGCACTGATCATCGTTGAACGTACCACCCAAAAGCAGATATTAATCGGTAAGGGTGGCGAAAAAATGAAGAAGATTGGGATGGAAGCGAGAAAAGAGATCAATCACTTGTTACATACCAAGGTACACTTAACACTTTGGGTTAAGGTCAAAAAGGATTGGAGAAATCGCCCTTCTGACTTAAAGTCACTCGGGTATGGAGATGATGTTTAATGGAAGGCATTATCTATAAAGTTCAACCTTATCAGGAACATGCACGTTTATGTTATGTGTATACCATGGTAGGTAAAAAGACTTTGCTTGCTCAAGGTTCGCAAAAGGTGAATTCACCTTACCGGATTTTAGCCCAATATTTAACAAAAATCGATTTTAAAGATCAAGCAAAACCCTTTATCACCTTGCAGGAAGGGAAAATCATTGATGATTACCATGGTATAAAGTCAGATTTTCATCAAACAAAATCTGCAGGGATCATCTTAGAACTTATTGATCATACCATCATGGAAAATATGGATCATGGACAACTTTACCATGAAATCAATCTAGCCTTGATGACACCCCGACTTGAATTATCTAGCTTATCCTTTGCAGTTAAATTGATTGAACCCTTAGGTTATCAAATCCATTTAACAGGTGATGGACGAAAAATCAAAGGCGTCTCCATTGAAAGAGGATCGCTCATTTATGAGGGTGAGGGATCTCCTGTGGATCTAGATGTCAAAGGGGCTTTAGATTTACTTAGATTATCCCTAATCCCTTATCATGAACTATCCGAACAACCTTGGAATGATTTAACTAAAGTTAAAGACTTTATCTTTAAATACTATCAGTTTCATTTACAATTAACCTTAAAAAATCTACAATAGACATTAAAAGGATGTGCAGACATGGTCACACTAGAACAACTCGTACAATATGCAAAATCAACAGGATACATCTTTCAAGGTAGCGAACTCTATGGCGGGTTAGCGAACACTTGGGATTATGGTCCTCTCGGAAGTTTACTAAAACGCAATATCAAAGATGTATGGATTCGCAAGTTTCAAAGAGAAAATCCTTATAATGTCTTAATTGATTCCTCTATTCTGATGAATTCAGAAGTATGGAAAGCAAGTGGACATGTGGGAGGCTTTTCGGATCCACTAACAGAATGTCGTGCGTGCAACAATCGCTTTCGCGCCGATAAATTAATCGAAGATCATGATGCAAACGTTCATCCTGATGGATGGAAGACAGAAACCATGTATCAATATCTACTCGATCACAAGGTCGCTTGTCCTAACTGTGGGAAATCTGATTGGTTACCTATCCGTGCTTTCAATATGATGTTTCAAACGTATCAAGGGGTTGTCTTGGAACAAGCCAATCAGATCTATTTACGTCCTGAAACTGCACAAGGTATTTTCGTCCAATTCAAAAATATCCAACGGACGACACGTCGGAAAATTCCCTTTGGTGTCTGCCAAGTGGGTAAATCATTCCGAAATGAGATTACGCCAGGTAATTTCATTTTTAGAACTCGTGAGTTTGAACAGATGGAACTCGAGTTCTTCTGTAAACCAGGAACCGAACTCGAATGGTTTAGTTACTGGAAAAATTTCTGCATGAATTGGCTTAAAGATTTAGGTCTAAAACAGGAAAACCTAGCTTTTGACGATCATAAACCCGAAGCACTCTCTCATTATTCGAACGCAACGACCGATATAAGATATCAATTTCCATGGGGATTTGATGAACTTTGGGGAATCGCATCTAGAACAGATTATGATTTAAAAGCCCATCAAAATCAGTCAGGAGAAAATCTGCAATACTTAGATCCTGAAACCAATGAACGTTATTTACCGTATGTCATTGAACCTTCTGTCGGTGTTGAACGCCTCGTCTTAGCGTTCTTGACCAATGGGTATGATGAAGAAGTGTTAGAAGGTGGCGATATTCGTCAAATTCTCCACATTCATCCAGCACTTGCGCCTTATAAAGCAGCAATCCTACCACTTGTAAAACGTGATCATAGTGAAAAGGCCTTTGAGATTTATCAAGAACTCAGTAAATCATTTGATGTCATCTATGATGAAACACAAAATATTGGGAAACGCTATCGCAGACAAGATGCGATTGGGACCCCATTATGCATCACGATTGATCACCAAACGATGGAAGATCAGAGTGTTACGGTGAGAGATCGGGATACCATGGGTCAATTACGTATCCCCATTCAAGAACTTAAAGCATACATTGAAAAGAATCACCAATTCTAGTCAAGGAGGATGTCATGGACCAAAAGCTCATTGATCAAATAAATGAGAAAACCGCGATCGTTGATTTGGTCAGCGAGTTTGTCACGCTTAAAAAGACGGGCAAAAATTTCGTAGGTTTATGTCCATTCCATCAAGAAAAAACCCCAAGTTTTTCCGTATCACCGGAAAAAAACATTGCTAAATGTATGAGTTGTGGTGAAGGGGGAAACCCGATCAACTTCTTTCGAAAGATAAAAAATATCTCCTTTGAAGAAGCAGCATCTGAGCTCGCAGAACGCGCAGGTATCGAAGTTAAGAAAACTAACGTTCGAAAAGATCCATATGAAAACTACTATGCTTTGATGAGTGAAGTCGCCAATTTCTATGAATTTAATCTTCGTCATAGTGAAAAAGGATTAGAAGCGCTTCGTTATCTTTTCGATCGTCAGATGAACGATGATTTAATCAAGCATTTCCGTTTGGGGTATGCCCCATCCTTTGGATCAACACTGTATCAAGTACTCAAAAACAAGAACTTTGCGGTCTCCGATATGATTAAACTTGGTGTGGTGAAGCAGAGTGATCAAGGTGATTATTACGATCTATTTAGCGATCGTGTCATCTTCCCCATTACGGATGCTAAAGGACGTGTGGTTGGATTTTCAGGTCGAACGCTCAATGCGAAAGAACCCGCAAAATACATCAATAGTCCCGAAACCATCATTTTCAAAAAAGGGATGTTGCTCTATCACTTCAATGAGGCACTTCCTGAAATAAGAAAAGTTAAACAAGTGGTTCTCTATGAAGGATTCTTCGATGTGATTTCTTCTTATGGGGCTGGCATTATGCATGGTGTTGCTACAATGGGAACGGCTCTCACGAAAGATCAAGCGAAACTGATTAAATCGGTCTCACCATCGATTATTATCGCTTATGATGGTGACCAAGCAGGACTTAAGGCGAGCGATCATGCCATTCCTATTTTAGAGAAAGAACAATTGAAGATCGAAGTGCTCACCATTCCAGAAAAGATGGATCCAGATGATTTTATTAAGTCTTATGGTCCCGAAGCGTATGAAAAGTTATTTGGTGAATTCACAGAAGATAGTTATCAATTCCGTTATCGCTATTATAAAATAGGCAAAGATTTAAAAAATGCGAATGATTTAAAAGACTTTAAACGGCAGATCGTCTCGATGGTACAATATGCGGATCCCTCGATTCGGGCCCAGTATTTACAACGTTTATCGGCAGAGTTCCAGATACCAATGGAAGAACTTGAGGTCGTTAAGCGTCCGAAAGAGAAAGAACCTGTCAAATTACCCACTGTCGAAAGATCAAAGATGCCTAACAAGTATGAGCAAGCAGAACGATTCTTGATTATGGCGATGCTTAGATCAAAAACTGTATCGAATAAAGTGATGAATGCATTGAAATCTTCGGATTTCGCAGAAGTCATCACAGCATCCATTAGATTATCCATTGATCATTACTATCATGAGCATTTGGAAATGAATGTCGAAAATTTTATGGATACCTTAAACACGGATCAGCGAGACGTGATGGAAAAATATATTCTAAAAGACATTGTTTGGAAGAAAAATCTTTCCATCGATGAAGTCGAAGTCGATAAATATATTAATCTAGTAATCCTTGCGAATGATCATCGTCGTTTTAATTATTTAAATCATCAAATTGATACACTCCAAGAAGTGAGTGAAACGTTGGTCAATGAACGTGATCAACTTAAAAAACGTTTAGATAAATATAAGGAGGAAGCGTCAAATGGATCGTGAAAAGATCATACAACAGCTCATTAAGAAAGGTCAAAAAGAAGGATTTGTTGGACAAGAAGATGTCATGCAATACGCTGATCTGAATAGTGAAGACTATTTTGAAATTGAGCGCGCACTACTTAATGAGAATATCGATATCATGACAAGTGAAGATTTTAGTGATGATCTTCCTGAAGATGAGGTTGAAGAAGAAACCGTCGAAGTCGAAGAGGAAGAGGAAGAACCTGATTTTGAATTAGAAGATATTGAACCCGATGATCTTTCCCTTTCGGGCTTAGAAGTCGAAGAGGAAGAACTGATCAATATCGAATCGATTGCATCGACGATCAAAATCGACGATCCAGTTCGGATGTACTTAAAAGAAATTGGCCAGATTCCTCTCTTGAATCAAGAAGATGAAAAGAAATATGCAGTCGCTGTTTCCAATGGTCGTTATGCGAAAGAACAGCTTGATGAAATGGAACAAGGGACTTTAGAACTACCAGAAGCAGACGTTCAAGAACTCAAGCGTGCCGTTGAAAAAGCTCAATTTGCGAAAAATAAGCTCGTTGAAGCGAACTATCGTTTGGTTGTTTCTATTGCCAAGCGTTATGTCGGACGTGGTCTTCTTTTCTTGGATCTCATTCAAGAAGGAAATATGGGATTAATGCGTGCCGTCGATAAATTCGATTATGAGAAGGGCTTTAAGTTTTCAACCTATGCCACATGGTGGATTCGTCAAGCCATCACACGTGCTGTTGCTGACCAAGCAAGAACCATTCGTATCCCAGTGCATATGGTAGAAACCATCAACAAGATGATTCGTATACAAAGACAATTAATCCAGGATTTAGGAAGAGAACCTTCAGTGGAAGAAATTGCTCAAAAGATGGGAATTTCAACTGAAAAAGTACAAAATATTCAAAGAATTGCGAAAGAACCGATCTCATTAGAAGCACATGTTGGGGAAGAAGAAGATTCGTCACTCGGTGATTTTATCTCCGATCCAAATGCCCTCACCCCTCATGAGTACATGCTTCAAGAAATGGTCAAGCAGACTCTTGATGAAGTTTTAGAAACCCTGACTGACCGTGAAGAAAAAGTCTTACGCCTTCGCTATGGCTTATTTGATGGTAAAAACCATACCTTAGAAGAAGTTGGACGCGAATTTGGCGTTACCAGAGAACGTATTCGTCAGATTGAAGCCAAAGCGTTACGCAAACTTAGAAGTCCTTCACGTCAAAACAAACTGCGTGAATTCTATTATGGCAAGAAATAAACGCATTTCGTTTCTTGCTTCACTTCTCAAAGATTATCCAAAAGTTCTTGATATTGGAACAGATCATGGATATGTGTTAAAAGAAGCGTTTGATCATGGGTTTATCAAAGAAGCCATCGCGAGTGATTTGAGGGAACAACCCTTAAAATCAGCGATGAAAAATCTCGAAAATTATCCTGTGACATTCATCTTATCGGATGGCTTTTTGAACATTAAAGAATCTTTTGATGTTGCACTCATCGCTGGGATGGGAGCACATTTGATCACTGAGATCATGCGCCATGCCCCAAAGGGAGATCAAGTCTTTCTTTTGCAACCGAATGATAAACATGAAATCGTTAGAGAATTCCTGATGCATCATGGGTGGAATATTACTGATGAATGGGTCGTTCATGATAAATTTTACTACGTGATTATGCAAGTGAAACGAGGAAATATGGCATTAAGCATGGATGAACTTATCACGGGTCCCATCTTGAAACATAAGGTGGAAGCAAAGGACTATTATCAGTTTAAACTGGCTCAGATACATCAAATCATTGACCATGCCAAAGGGAGTTCGCGAAAATCACTTGAACAAAAACGAGAAATCTATCAAAACGTACTTAAATAGATTAAAGAAAGAACCCGAAGTTTTACTTTACTTATTCTCATTATTAAGGTAAAATGAAGGGGTATAATACGCATTTTTAGGAGGATTTTATGAAAGAATATCAGCTTTTGCAAAAGCTTGATCGCTCGCTACAAGCCTTTCGTTTGTCGGGTGTTTACAAGCGTTCACAAACCAAATTGTCTGATGCGGATATCATGGTGATGTTTTGTGTCGCTTTTTGTGATACCAATCAACGATTAAAATTAACGGATGTCGCCAAGACACTTCGCGTGACACTTCCTGCAGTCACTCACAAGGTCAATGACTTAGTCGCTAAGAAATACTTGGAAAAAGAAGTTTCTCATAAAGACTTGCGCGTGACATTTATTCGTTTGACACCTGAAGGAAAAGCGTTTGTTGAATCCATACGTGATGAATACTATCAACCTTTAAAATCACTTGTTGATTATTTAGGTCAAGAAGATACAGAATCATTAATGCGCATTCTCGATAAGATTAGTGCCATGGGGAAAATCGCCTAATCTTTTTTAGATTTTTAGAAAGTTGGGACCGTCATGATTCGTGCTCTACGCTACCTTAAGCCATACCGTTTTGGTGTGGCCCTTGTTTTTACATTCGTTGCTCTTCGTGCTTTTTTAGATTTATTACTGCCCTCTTTACTTGGAATGTTGGTCAGTAACGGTCTAGGATTGAACGAAACCAGCGTTAATCCTGATGTACCTCAAATATGGTATTACGCAGGATTGATGTTAGGGGCAACTTTTTTGTCGATTCTCGTCACCATCACCTCAGGGTATATGGAGTCTAAGATATCTGCAGGATTTGCGAAAGATTTAAGACGTGCGGTCTATGAAAAAATCGAAACATTCTCTCTTTATGAGATGGATCACTTCACGACTTCATCCTTAATCACGAGAACTACCAATGATATCCAACAACTCCAACAAATTGTCAATATGCTATTACGCATGATCATTTTAGCCCCGATGCTTGCCATCGGTGCCATCACATTTTCGATCATGCAACATCCGACGTTATCGATGATTTTGATCGCGTCTATTTTAAGTTTACTCATCATGCTCACGATCGTCTTTTCAATCACTTTACCAAAGTTTGAACTCGTTCAAAAATTAGTGGATAAATTGAATTTAGTCACCAGAGAAAACCTATCAGGTCTCCGTGTTGTTAGAGCTTATAACACCCAAGAATATCAAGCAAAGCGGATTGATGATGCTGCCAAAGAATCGATGCGTCTCAATGTCTTTGTCAATCGTGTGTCCTCGATTATGTGGCCATTTATGGGACTGATTATGGGGATTACAAGCTTAATCATTGTCTATGTTGGTTCGACACGTT
This sequence comes from Mycoplasmatota bacterium, assembly GCA_037444605.1. Lineage (GTDB taxonomy): Bacteria > Bacillota_I > Bacilli_A > Acholeplasmatales > Acholeplasmataceae > Peloplasma. The sequence goes on from JBBIMC010000002.1 coordinate 17,475, forward strand.
TTATGGGCATCGATGGATTTACGCCTGGGTCTCTTATGGCTCTGATGCAGTATGCGATGCGTGCCATCATGGCATTCATGTTTATGTCATTTATTTTCGTCTCTATTCCAAGAGCAGCAATTTCAGCGCGTCGTATTATGGAAGTCCTTGATATGGATACCCTCATTCATGATCCAAAAGAGCCCATCGTTTTACCTGAACGAGTAAGAGGAAAAATCACTTTTGATCACGTCACATTCCAGTATCCTGATGCTTTAGAACCCGTGTTAAGAGATATTAGTTTTACAGTTAAACCCAAATCAACGACCGCATTTATTGGTTCTACAGGTTCAGGAAAATCGACCTTGATTAACTTGATTCCAAGATTCTATGAACCCACTCAAGGAAATATCTTCATCGAT
>JBBIMC010000002.1:17950-21202 GCA_037444605.1 Mycoplasmatota bacterium
TGGCGGAACCATTAAAGAGAATATCCTTTTCTCAGAACATGCACGAGAAGATGATTTAGATGAAGCAGCGAAGATTGCTCAAGCCTATGGATTCATTCAAGAGATGGATCAAGGTTATGACTATGCGATTGCTCAAGGCGGCACAAACGTCTCCGGTGGACAAAGACAGCGTCTTTCGATTGCCCGTGCGATTGCTAAAAATCCTCCCATCTATATTTTTGATGATTCTTTTTCAGCTCTCGATTATCGTACCGACCGAGCTTTAAGAAAAATGCTTGATGAAAAAGTCGGGGCAACAAAACTCATCGTTGCTCAGCGAATTAATACCATTCGTCATGCTGATCAAATCATCGTTCTTGATAAGGGTGATATGGTTTGTCATGGGACGCATGAAGAACTCATGAAAACCTGTCGAGTTTATCAAGAAATTGCCTCCTCACAACTCTCGAAGGAGGAACTTGAACAATGAACGCACAAAACGATCAAAAGAAGCGAGAAGAGACCAAAGCACCGATGATGCGTGGCCCTCGTGGGATGATTTATGCAGGTAAAGCTTCCGATTTTAGGGGAACGATGAAAAAGCTTTTGAAGTACTTAAGACCCTACCGATTCCAAATTTTCTTTGCGGGCGTTATGGCGATTTCTGCAGCCCTATTATCCGTTCTCGCACCTTGGTTTTTAGGCCTTATTACTTCTGAAGTTGCTCGTGCTTACGTGGCAGCCTCTGGCCAATTTAGTGAGCTTGAATTTGGTTTGGTTGATGTTGTTTTCGGCATCAGATTGTCCATTGGTGAAATTGCGTTATCCATCGTCTTCATTCACATCTCGTCGGCTTTACTAAACTATTTCCAATCGTTTTTACTTATTGGGATGACACAGAATTTAACGTATTCGATGCGTCGAGAACTATCGGCTAAGTTGAATACATTACCTCTTAAATTTTTCGATAGTCAACAGTTTGGTGATCTTTTAGGTCGGATGACCAATGATGTGGAAACCATCAATGCGACACTTACCCAAAGTATCTCTGAAATTTTCCGTTCCATCGCCTTAATCATCGGTATTTTCGTCATCATGTCGTTTTTAAGTATTCCTTTGATGGCTATCGTTTTGGTGACCACCATCGGTTCCTTTTTCGCAGCGCGTCAGTTTGTGAGATTGTCTCAAAAATACTTTAGAAGTCAAGCAAAATTCTATGGTGAGCTCAACGGACACATTGAAGAAACCTACAGTGGACATACGGTCGTCAAAGTGTTTAATCACCAAAAGAAATCCCATCAAGTGTTTGATCGAATTAATGATGATCTCTATAAGACCTCGGTCAAATCACAGTTTATTTCCGGTATCATGATGCCAGTACAATTCTTCTTTGGTAACCTCGCCTACATATCAATCGCAGTGGTTGGAGCTCTCTTAGTGCTCACAGATAATCCAGTGCTTGCGATTGAAGTGGGGATTATTCAAACGTTTATTCAATACACCCGTCAAATCAATCAACCTGTCCAACAGATTGGTAGCATTGCCAATGTGTTACAATCCACAGCTGCAGCTGCTGAACGTATCTTTGGTTTGCTTCATCAGGAGAATGAAAGTCCTGAAAGAGAAGATCTATCAACCCTCAAGAAAATTAAAGGTCATGTCGTTTTCAAGGATGTTCACTTTGGCTACATTGAAGACATAGATGTGATTAAAGGCTTCTCAGCTGAAGTGAAACCTGGTCAAAAAGTTGCTATTGTGGGTCCCACGGGGGCTGGGAAAACAACGATGGTAAATCTTCTGATGCGTTTCTATGAAATCAAATCAGGGACGATCACCATCGATGGTGTTGATATCAGAGATATGAAGCGAAGTGACGTTCGATCTCTCTTTGGAATGGTTTTACAGGATACATGGCTCTTTGAAGGCAGCGTTCGCGAGAACATCATGTACGGATCTTTGGATCGAACTGAAGAAGAAATGATAAAAAGTGCGCGATTATCGCAATCCCATCACTTTATTGAATCGCTCTCCAATGGATATGAATTCTTACTCTCTGAAGGTGGATCCAATATCAGTCAAGGACAACGACAATTACTCACCATTTCACGTGCGATGTTAGCGGATCGTCCGATGCTCATCCTCGATGAAGCCACCTCATCAGTCGATACGAGAACAGAAGTATTGATTCAACATGCGATGGAAGCTCTCATGAAAAATCGAACCAGTTTTGTCATTGCCCATCGTTTATCAACGATTAAGGATGCAGATATCATCTTTGTCATGAATGATGGAAACGTCATTGAACAAGGTAATCATCAACAACTCTTAGCGAAAAATGGATTTTATGCTAAGCTGTATTACAGTCAATTTGATACCGAATAATACTTGTAATTCAGCAGTGATTACGATATAATAGTCATTGCTGACTTACCCATGGTGCACTAGCTCAGCTGGATAGAGCAACGGCCTTCTAAGCCGTCGGTCGGGGGTTCGAATCCCTCGTGCATCGCCACCTTAACTTAAACCCCCGACTACGGGGTTTTTTGTTGCACAAAAAAAGCCTTCTTAGAAGGCATTTAATTGGAAATAGTCATTTAAGAAGTGAGCAACAGCATCTTCATCGTGCGTCTTCTCCGTGATTCTTTTAGCAACAGCTTTTAATTCAGGAACGGCATTTTGCATCGCCACACCTAAACCAGCATCCCTGATCATTTCGACATCATTGATACCATCCCCTAAGGCAATCCATTGATCGTTTGTCATATCATAATAATCAAGCAAATATTTTATTGCAGAAGACTTTGAGATATGTTTTAAGTACACTTCATACACGGCAGCACCATTATCAACACCCCATAGGCGTGTTGAGAGTGTATGCCCGAATCGATCGCGAATAAATCCTTCAAAGACCTCTTGCTTATCTGCTTCAATCAAATAGACAAGTCCAGTGGGTTCGACATCAAATTCAGTATGCTCAGCTTCGACAACTTTTGAACTCGTTAAACCGCTAAAAAAGGCTTCGAGTTTCTTATCATATTTATAGGCATAAACGACGTCATCGATCGAAAAGAATGTCGTGACGATAAAAGGTTTGCTGAAGCGAAAAATATCGTGCATCATTGCGACGGGAATATAGGTTCTTTGTTTAGCAAAAGATGAATCTTTAGGATTTTCAATCGATCCACCATTGTCTGTAACAAGGGGGGTATCGAGATTGAGTTCCTGATATTTAGCAATCGCACCACTGAAAGGACGGCCTGTTGCAAGCACGAT
>JBBIMC010000002.1:21212-23389 GCA_037444605.1 Mycoplasmatota bacterium
AATGACCTTGTGTTTTTAACAATTGTAAGACTTTTTTTGTTTTTTCTGTAATTTCCCCTTGATGATTTAACGTTGTTCCATCGAGGTCACAGGCGATTAGATAAGTCATGATAACACCTCATGTATCATTATCCCACACATTCACAAAAATGCAAGAAAAGACCATTACGGATACGTTTTCATGACACAAGATTTACCTAATTGCAGTTCCGCTTAAGTGAAACGTAAGATAACAAACCCATTTTTTTATTATATAATAAGGTTAAAGGGGTGTGATTGCCTTGCTGAAACTAAATAAACTTGGATTTTCAACTATGGAAGCTATCGCATCCGTTGTCATTATCTCACTCGTTTTGATTGCAGCTGTCACCATTACCATCAATATGCGCAATCAAACCATTGCCACCGAAAATAGATTTGAAGCTGTTGAAGTGGGAACAAGAATTCGAACGAATATATCTTCCAATGCGGATTATGATCTTGTCAAAGCTTGGCTAGATCAAACACCTGGGCAACAGGTAAGTTTTGATATCAATTCATGTAATGATGCACTATTTAACTGCAATGTTATCTTCGGTGTCGTGGTCAATGAAACCTTATATGATCAAGAAGTCACCATTGTATTTCCTCAAACTGATGACTCCGTCGAGTTTAAAATTATTCATTATCAAATCGTGATTGTATATTACAATACACGGGATGTATTGATCGAAGGTATGATTTATGATACCTATCAATAAAAAAGGCATTACCCTTGTTGAACTTCTGGCAGCTATCGTGATCATGGGTATCGCGACAGCATTGATTGTCCAGATTGTTAATTTGCTTATTAATGCCTCAGATAAAGCATTGGAAAACGCTCGAGCGAATACGCAAGGCATGGTCACCGTAGAAATACTAGAAAGCACGATGCGTCAATTTGAACCTACTGACATTTCGTTTTGTGCAGGAACCAACGAATGTATTATTCTTGAAAAGCATTTCATCGATGAAGTTGTAGGCGAAAGTATTGTGACAACCGATTACATCCCACCCTTGTTGTTGACCATTGAGTTAGTCAATGGTATCTTTGAAATCAACAATAACGACGTTTTATCAGAAGCAAAACCTAGTGATTTTATTATTCTAGATACATCAACCCTCAAGGTTTTAGACGCCTCGGGCACAGAAATCATCAATGAAGCATCATTTATCAATGGGACACAAGTTACGATTGAGATCACCATTCATATTGCTGTTGACTTAAGTAGTGATGCGATCTATACATACACAGCCTCTTACACATTTGACATTGATATTAGATAACTCCATAAAGGAGAGTGAAACAATGAAATTATTCAAAAACCATAAAGGATCTGCTTTACCTACTGTGATCGCCTTAACAACGTTTCTTTTAGGCGCAGCAGCCACCTTGATGATCACAACGATTGAACAAGCGAGATTAGTTGAAAAGAATATTGAAAAGACTGAAGAGTATAATAATGCCATTTATCGTGTGGATGCATCCATGCAGATTATTTTGCGTGAGCTTAATAATGATCCAGATTTTCTTAAAAATGCGAGCAATATTTCAGCGATTGAATCCTACTTAGGTGTAACCATCACGCCATCGGCTAGTTATACACTTTATAGTGTCACACAAGCTTACACGGATACGCAGATTATTAATAGTTATCTAAGTACAACAGGTGAAGTAGTTATTCCTGAAGAAGAACAAGATAACCTTGAGAATTTCATTCCAGTAGTAGATCCAGAACAAGCAGATGAAGTCGCCCTTGATACAGCTTCAAGCTTAATCGAAATTTATACATCAGAACATAATATTGACCCAGTTGAAAGTACTGACAACAATAAAACAATCTCTGATTTGGTTGTTGATGTTTGGAATAGCGATAGTTTCACGACTATTTCTAGCAGCAACTCATTTCGATATGGTGGAACCATTTCCGATCATTATGTATTTACGGGGAATTTTACCCTTAATGCAGGGAAAACGTTAGTGATTGAAGAAGGATATATTTTATTTATTAAAGGTAGTATTACCATTCGTGAAGGGGCAAAACTCTATGGCAATGTGGTAGTCTCTGGTGGTGCGACGTTTAGATATAAGAAGAATACAACCACAACCTTTGAGGGAACCCTTTATTCGGATGAGAATATCAATATTGATAATGAAC
>JBBIMC010000003.1:0-22808 GCA_037444605.1 Mycoplasmatota bacterium
TTTAATACTTTGTCAACCATTTCACGAAAATATGAAAGGCGATTCGCATCGCCTTATATTTTTGTTTTTCCAATACTAAACTTACACAAATAATTGAGATTTATCGCCAAAAAGATGTCATTCCCGCTTTTTCTTTTATGTTATATGAAATCATGTCACTCAATAGCTGATAATTAATCTCTTGATTCCATTTGATGCGAAATAACATGGTGGAGTGATCATAACCTGCATCTTTAATCGCTTGTGAGAAAGTTTGGATTCCTACGTACTCTGGTGCAACTGAAAAGTGGTTCTTAGATGCGCTAAATGCCAAAATAAACGTGCCATGATCGATAAACATAGGTTGGTTCCATTTAATCTCGCACTTGAGTGAAGGAAAGGTTTTTAATATCCAATCGATTAAATCTTCAAGCTTTTCTCGGTGTGTTAAATTGGGAATCGTTTCTAAAAAATCATTTAATGTTTTCATATACTCATTACCTAAATGGTAACTCCCTTCTTACAGGGGTATTATATGCCAATGTTATGCATAATGCCAATAGAACGCAAAGATAGCCATCGTTTGGATGGCTATGTTGTGATTGACGGAACTTTAATGTATGTTTTTACGTTACCATTTAGCATGTTCTCAATAATGCGTCCATTGGTAATCTCATAGTACATATGAAATCCCGCATCGTTAAGGGCATCAATTCTTCCATTGTCGATAGTCCAGGTTCCTACGTTTAAACCACTCGTGTCATGCAAACTTGAACTCCATGTATATCTCTCTTCAAATGTCCCATCATCATTGATATTTATGTAGTGAAAGATGACCCGATACGTGAGTGCATAACGAACACTTTCAAACACATACTGACCTATGACGTAGTTCTCTAAACCACTAGAACGTCTTGCTTGAACATACGGTCTCACTTCTTGATTTCGTCTTTCAATTTTTTCGAGTAAGAGTTCTGGATCATCACTCAATAACGTGAGTACTTCTGTCATATCCGGTGAATCAATCAAGCCCTGCAAGACATTTCTTCGAAACTCTCTTGCTGAACTTAAAAAGTAGGTTTCAATCTCTTTCTTTTCTTTTATGTATGCTTCATTATTGGCATCTGATTCATCGTTCCATGCACTTGATAACTCACTATATAACTTTGATACTGACATTTTTTCAGCACTATTCAAATCTTTACCTGTTGTTTTATTGTAGGCATCCATAAGCATCGCCTTTTCCATACTGACTTCATATTCTTCCATCAAGGCGATAAGATCATCGTTATATTCGCTTTGTTTTAAAACAACGCCACCAATGCCTTGTTGCTCAAGTTTTCTTTCAACCATTCCCATGACATCGTCTTCAAAGGTTAGATCATCAATTTTTGCTTGATGTGCATACACTAAAATGGCGTTATATGGGGTGAGTAAATCGATGTATCCCGTATTGATCGCCTCATTGATGATAAGATCGATGCCTTGAGATAACGTCTTTCCCACGAATTCAATGTCAGAGTACACCACCTTGGCTTCTTCGTTTCCATAGAAGACGTGAGATATCTGACTATTTTCATCAAGTAGTAAATTGACTTCGGGATTGATTTTTATCGATACGTATGAACCCACAAAATCTTCAGCAGATGATGCACAACCCACAAGGATGACTGCCCAGATGAACCAAAGGATGATTCCTCGGGTTTTCATCTCATTCACCTTCTAACCAAGATTTTATATTTTTCAATAATTCACTCATTGGGTAGATGATGGATTCATCATTGATCAATTTTGTTTCTTTGATCTTCGTTTTTGTTTCTCTTTCAAATTGCTTTTCGACACCTTTATCGTTTTTAATCGTAAAAAACCAATCACTCTCATCATTCTTTATATCCTTGATGAAAAGTTCGAGATCTTTGATGTCGAAAAGCTTGGGTTCAGTGGATGGAATATTTAGATCAAGCCCTGTGGCTTCACCATAGATCCATCCTTTCTTTCCTTCTTTCTTACTTCGGTCAAAATAGGCTATATCTTTGATTCCCACATTTTTAGGTTCAAAGCTAATGATTTTGTACCCTTGATACGTCAGTATTCCTTGATCGCCTTCATGATACTTAAACCATTCTTTTTTCTTCACACGGAAAGATAAAACTTTTCTGGTCTTTGTTTTAAATCTGACATAATATGACTTATCGGTAAATCCTTGTGTAGTATCGACGGTTTGTTGGAAATTTTTACCCACAACTCTTGACTCAGCATAATTACCGATCACTACCACAGATGCGCGTTCAATCGGTGAATTCTTTTGGTTGATTTGATTTTTACGCATAACCAAAAAGCCAACCACACCTGCAATCATACCGACAAAAATGAAGATTACTGCAATAATAACGAAGTCCATGGGTAGCCTCCTAGTTCACTTTTTGAAAGAGAAAGATGATATCTCCTGAGGTGTAACGCAGCCATTGATAATCATCTAACACTTCATAGGTATCGGTAATACCACCAAAGGTTAAATAAAGAATATTTTCACCAGCATTTTGTCCGGGAACGATCGTCCATGTACCATCAATCACATTGGTATACAACGTTTCATTGACCGTATAGCTTTCGGTGTAGGTACCATCCTCACGAATCAAGATATAGTGATTTTGAACAAGTTGTTGTCCATCACTACGACTATAAAAATTATATCGACCCACAATGGTTGCTTGACAGGGAGTAGTGACGCCTGCGGTGTAATTGATCGTGATCCTCATGAAATCCGCATAATAACGATCATCGCCAACCACAATTTCTGCCAAAACACCAATTTCATTCTCACCATTGGTTAATTCGACTTCATAATAGATATACCCATCATCTTCACCTAAATAAGGCCCTTCAATGAGTTGATCGCCTTGATAAAGGGTGTAGGCAGCATCTGGATGATTCGCAGTCACTGCAATAACCACTTTATTTTGAAGATAGCACGCCATTACATCGTTGTGTGTGGTTCCTAAAGTGATCTCATCATCGATGACATCTGTCCACACTTGATCGTCTAAGGTTTGACTATATTCTGAAAGATAAACCGCTCCAAGGGTTGGGAAATAGTCATCACCAATCGTGCCATCAAGCACTTTATTGTATTCTTCTTCAATGACTTCATAATCAATCAATGCAGATTCACCAATATAAAAGATATCATCATACAGCAGTGCACCATCATCGATAATCGCCTGCGCATTCGCACCCGATGAATAAGGATCGAAATCATAGACACCAGGATTGGTATTAAAATGAACTTTTCGATCGGTTTGACCAGGATAATTGGGGTCAGCAACATAAATATCATAGCCTTGCATCTTATACGCCATGATGGCATGACCACTGACGATATTTCCAAAATTATCGTGTGAGTAGATAGCCATCAGTTGTGGCTTTTCCGTGATGACCATCGCGTAACTGAATGCAAAGTAGATGAGTTGCTTGTTGCTACCGGCAAAGGATAAATAATCGTAGAAAGTCGTTGACTCAAAGTCAAGAAGATATTGAATGACGGATGCGAAACGATAACCTAACTGATCATCTTCCATAAAGTCTTCGGTCGCTTCATAACCCACATTGTCAAAGCGGTTGAAGAGTGCGGGTTCATCGTTGCCTACTTTTTGTGTATGGTAATACCAAGACATGGTGAGCACTTGACCTGCACAATGTCCACTTTGTGCAAGGTAGGAACCATAATTGGTAAATTGCCAATCATCAACACCAGGGACAAATCCCGTATTGACATATTGATCTTTAACGCTGGTTAATGTCAATAAATCATCAATACTGATCTTAGATACCACGATACTTGAGAAATGATACGTAAATAACGTGATTTCAGTTGACGTTAAGTTCTTCATTGGAATCCCTTCGAGATCATTGGTTTCAGGATTGTAATAGAAACCCATGGCGAACTCACCCTCTTCAAGTTCTACTGGAATGGTTAGCGTCATCGGTTGATCAGAAAAGACATGCCCATTATCGATATTGATCAAAGGGGTGATAGGATCAAATTCATCACCTAAATCATGGGAGTCGATGGTTTGTGTGGTGATTTCAAAGGGTGTCACTTCATCATATGCTCCAAAAGGAACCACCATTTCAAAACCATAAATGGGGGATGTGATTTCATCAACCGAGAGAACTGCACCTGTAAAAGGAACATTTTGTTCTAACTGGGTTACTGGATCACCTAAGTCTAAGATTGGTGTTTCAACGGCTGGCTTTCTAAGTAATCCTAAAATGACAAAGAATAGAATAAAGGCTGCGAGAACTCCAACTGTAATATAGACATTTCTTCTTACAGAGAAAAATTTCTTAATGTGAGGCCACGCTTTTTTGGCATAAAAAATCGCTCGATCAAGAAGATACAAAAAAGCCTTCTTGATAAATCGAGCGATTGCCTTGATGGTCTGCCATGTTTTTTCACGATATAAAACCACTTTACTTCCTGTTTCTTGCCCACATTTAGGACATGTTTTCTTCCATGCTGATACTTCTTCCTGACAATGTTGACATTTCATAATGTACCCTCCTGATTGTTAATAACAAAAAAACCATGTGTTGTCGTTCATGGTCAATCGCGCATCTAGGTGTCGTCTTTATATCTCTATTTTATGACATCTTTATGACATTTACAATAAAAAATTTAGATTGCATCTCATTTGACATCATGTTATTCTAAACATATAAGGACATCGACGAAATAGCATCTAAAAAATTCAACCTAAGGAGAATGCAATGAAGAAAATCTTTTTTAGTTTTTTGTTTCTATTGGGACTTAGTCTCTTCTTAGTCGCGTGTAGTGGAGGCGGTTCGAAGACTACGAGTGATGTCATTGACATCTTAGAAGAAGATGGGTATGTACTTGAACAACGTGATGAAGATTCAAGGGAATACTATCAAGCCAACATGGTCAATGAGAAGTATGATCTAGATCTTGATGTGATCGATCTTTATGTCGGTTATGTCAACACGAATGAACGTTGGGCTGAAATTGTTGTCTTAAAGGACAATGACCAAGCAACTGATTTCTATGATGAACTCATGATTGAGGCGACTGAAGGACGTTTCGTTGTGATTCAAGACAATGTCGTTATTTTGACATTCTCATCAGAAACCGCAGGACTTTTCAATACGAAAGGTTAATTCCATCATTTTAGTTTAAAAGGGATTCAGGTTTGTGCCTGAGTCCCTTTTCTTTATTTTCCAATCGTTTCTTTTAACATGGTCAAACCGACTTTACCTTTAACCAAATCAATACTTAAGACATAAACTTTGACGATATCGCCCACATTTAAGACATCTTTAGGATGCTTAATGTAGGATTTACTGATCTTAGAAATATGGAGAAGTCCATCTTCTTTAAGTCCAATATCAATAAATGCACCAAAGTCTACAACATTTCTAACTGTACCTTCAAGTTCCATGCCAATGGATAAATCATCAATCTTTAAGATATCACTTCTTAAAATAGGTTGTGAGTATTGATCACGTGGGTCACGCAGTGGCGCAATAAATGCATCTAAAATATCATCGAGTGTGTATTTATCCACATGGAGATCTTCTTGGATCTTCTTACGATCTAAGGAAGCAACCGCTTCTTTGACGATATCCTTTCCAAACATTTCACCTGTGATGTTATATCTTCGCATGATTTCTTTAGCAATCCCATAAGACTCAGGGTGAACTGCAGTCATATCGAGTGCTTCATCACCATCTTGAATCCGTAGGAATCCTGCGGCTTGTTCAAATGATTTTCCACCCATCTTTGGAACATTGAGAATCTCTTCACGACGTCTAAATCTTCCCATCTGATCACGATATTTCACGATATTCTCTGCTGCAGATTTATTGAGTCCTGAAACATACATAAGTAATGCCTTGGATGCAGTGTTCACATTCACACCAACTTGGTTCACAGCTTGTGTGACGACGAAGTTGAGTTGTTCATTTAGTTTCTTTGGGGTGACATCGTGTTGATATTGACCGACACCAATGGACTTGGGGTCAATTTTAACGAGTTCAGAAAGCGGATCTTGAAGACGTCTCGCAATAGACGCTGCAGAACGTTCTTCGACAGAAAAATCGGGGAATTCTTCTCTCGCGAGTTCAGACGCTGAATAGACAGAAGCTCCTGCTTCGTTGACGATGACATATTGTACTTTCATGCCTGTCGCTTTAATTAAGTCTGCGACAAAACTTTCGGTTTCTCTCGACGCTGTTCCATTGCCGATAGCGATAATGTCAACTTTATATTTCTTGATGAGAAGAAGGAGTTTGCGTTGTGATTCCATGATCTGTTCGTCAGTGATTTTGCCACCAAGTGTCTTCTCATGAGGATAGATGACCCCTTTTTCTAAGACAGTCCCCTGTGCATTGACCACTGAAAGCTTACATCCAGTTCTAAAAGCAGGGTCAATCCCTAGAACAATCTTATCCTTCATTGGGGGTTGTAAGAGAAGTTTCTGAAGATTCACACTAAAGATTTCAATCGCTTGTTCTTCTGCCTTTTCCGTTAGTTCTGCTCGAACTTCACGTTCCAAAGAGGGATAAATCAAACGTTTTAACGCATCATCAATCGCTTCTTTAATATAAGGTGATGCAGGAGAATTTTCTCTTTTAATGATCTTTCGTTCAAGATAAGAAGTCATGCGTTCTCTATCAGTTTCGATTTTGACGGTGATGACTTTTTCGTTTTCAGCGCGGTTGATCGCAAGGACACGATGGGGACGGATTTTGCTCACGGGTTCTTGGTACTCATAATACATTTCATAGACTTTCTTTTCATCCACTGCATTTTTCTTTATAGATGTCATCACTTGTCCATGCGAGACCATTTCTTGACGTAAGGACTTTCGGTAATTCGCATCATCGGATACCATTTCAGCAATGATATATTTCGCACCTTCAATGGCTTCTTCAGGCGTTTTCACGTCATCTTTGACGTATTTCTTCGCTTCTTTAATGACATCATCATTCGTCATTAAAAGAATCCAAGTTGCGAGAGGTTCAAGGCCTTTAGCAATCGCTTCTGTTGCTTTTGTCTTTTTCTTTTCTTTGAAGGGACGATACAAGTCTTCCACTTCAACAAGCTTTTGTGCAGCTAAAATTTCAGCTCTTAAATCTTCGGTGAGCATTCCTTTTTCATCAATCAAGCGAATGACATCTTCTTTACGCTTAAGTAGATTGTTTTGGTAATCCCATGTCTTATAGATCTCATTGATCTGTTCTTCGTCAAGCCCACCTGTGGCTTCCTTACGGTAGCGCGCGATAAAAGGAATGGTGTTACCCTCTTCCAACAGTTCAAGAACGGTGGTGATTCCTTTCATGGGGATGCCTAATGTTTTTTGAATATCTTTTAGAATTTGTTCGTTCATCATTGACCTCTATATAGCACAAAAGGGCTGAGCCCTTTTTGTTTTTTATATTTTTCCAATCTCTCTTAAAATATCGACCACTCGGACTTCAAGACTAAATGTCTGGGCTTCCACATCAAAGGTCAAGAACAAGTTATCACGAGTGAGATCAAGATCAAGGTGGGCAAAGTCGGTTCCTGATAAGGCATCGCCAGCAACATCAAGATCAATCAAGAAGAAGGCTTTATCGGATAGATCCTTGCTTAAGATTAATTCCTTTATCTCATCATCAATGTCTGTGCCTCGATAGAAGTACACATAGATCTCTGTGTTGTCATTGATGAGTTGAAGTAAATCTTCATAATCTTCTTTTCCTTGGAAATAACTGAAATCACCATACACACCAGAACCATCATCGTAGGTTAAGTACTTTAAGTCAGATGAGGTGATGGAAATGTAGTCATCATAAACCCCAGGAACTTCTTCATCATTCATGAAATATTCAATCGTGAAAATGATCGCTACTGTGATCAGTGTCAGTGCAATCACAGACATGCCAATACGAAAGAAAAGAATTTCGTTCTTGGATGGTTCACGTTTGGGATTGGTTTTTGCTAATTCTTTATTTTGTTTATCAGCACCTGATTTTTGTACTGAAGGTTGATTCTTTTTCTTGGCTTGGTTTACTTGTTGGACTCTTGCCATAATGTCACATCCTATCACTTAAGAATTATACCGAAATATCTGTTAAAATACAACTTTGTGAGACATTATGTTAAAGTGTCTCAATCACCACATAAGCCATCGCATAGTCTTCTGTATGCGTGATGGATACATGGATGATCATCTTGCTTGTTTGATGCTTAGTGACTACATAAGGTTTCCCATTTTCATCATTCAAAATGGAAAAGTCTTTATAGTTTGCGGTTTTGTCACCCGTAGAAAATGCCTTAAATAATGCTTCTTTTGCCGCAAATCTTCCCCCTATAAAGGTCAGTTTACGTTGTTCATGGGTGATGGTCTCATAGACTCTTCTTTCCTCATCCGATAAGATACGATCAAGAAACTTATCCTCTGTCCATGAAGCAATCCGTTTGAGTTCGACGACATCAATTCCGATACCCTTGATCATTTCAAACCCTCCCTAATCTCACTGGCCATCTGTTTAATCTTTACTAGACGATGGTTTAACCCAGATTTACTGATAGGTTCATGATACGTTTCTATATAGAGATCCACAAGTTCCATTAAACTCGCATCCGGATGTGCCTTTCTGAGTTCAATTACTTGTCTGCTTCGTTGATCAATTTGATCCTTAGGAATATACTTTTCAACAATTTCGATATCGTTGATCTGCCGGTAAGCTGCTTCAACTGCTTTTTTCTCATTAGCGATTTCCATATTCATCACGCGATTGATCGAGTTGTTGAAATCGCGTTTAATACGGATATCTTCGAATTGGAAGACGGAATTCATCGCACCCGTCAGCTGCAAGAAATCACTGATTCCTTCTGCATCTTTAAGGTAAACGATATACCCATGTCTGCGATTGGTAATCTTCGCGTTAAGATCGAAACTATTCATCAGTTTTTGGATAAAGATGACTTGATCGGGATCTTGAGAAAAGATTTCCAAATGATATTCTGCGGTTTTGGGGTGATTAACGGATCCACCTGAAAGAAACGCTGCCCTTAAATAAGCTTTCTTGGTTTCTGGTGTTTCTGTCATCAATTCTTCATTTTCAACTGGATTTTCAAAGAGTCCATGCTCATTGATAATATCTTCCACTTTGGATTGAATCCGGATGATAATCGTATTTCTTTGTTTAAGTTTATGATTCTTTAAGGTAATCAAACTCGTTTCTGCTTGATAAAGCGTACGAACTAACTGCAAAAACCGTTTGGCAACGGTGGGATTGTTGATTTTGAAGTCAAGCATTTTTTGCCGTTCTTCAATATGAAATTCAGTATTGAGATTAAGAAATGCAGAGAACTCTGCCAATTGTTCTTCAACCTCAACCGGAATCGTCACCAATTCCTCTTTAACAGTTTTTGCAAAACTCATCGATTACTCCCAAGATTCGATATATTTTAACGCGTTTTGTGCGGCAATGGCACCATCGGCTGCCGCTGTGATGACCTGGCGAATTTGTTTAACGATGACATCCCCTGCAGCGTAGATACCTGGAACTGCAGTTTCCATCTTTTCATTCGCGATCACATAACCCCATTGATTGGTAATGCCTAAGTCTTTGACAAAGGTAGTGACAGGGATCAGTCCAACATATTCGAATACACCTTCAGCAGAAATCGTTTCCTTTTCGCCCTTCGTATTCTTGATTGTCACGCCTGTTAACCCTTTTTCGTCCATTTCAAACTTATCGACAACCGAACCAAAACGATAATCGACGTTGGTCATCTTCTTCAAAATGTCCTGGGCTTTAGGGTCTGCGGTTAAGAAATCCAAGTTTTGAACGATCGTAACATGGGTTGCAAGTGTTGCAAGATACGCCGCTTCTTCAACCGCGGAATTTCCGCCACCAATCACGACAAGTTTACGGTCTTTATAGAGGGGACCATCACAGATCGCGCACCAGCTAATCCCGTTCATCGCAAGTTTATCTTCGTTTTCAACACCTAAACGACGGGGGACATTACCACTCGCGATAATGACCGCTTTTGTTTCATAGGTGCCATTAGGTGTCACCACTTTTTTGGTGTTACCTGCAAGTTCTACTTTGGTCACTTCATCATAAATGACTTCGATGTCGAGTTCATATGCATGGTCGATCATCATGGTCGCGAGTTCATAACCAGCTACTTTCTTAGCTCCCGTATAGTTTTCGATTTCGTTATATTTAGATAACTGTCCACCTGGCGTATCCTTTTCAAACATCGCGACTTTTAAATTCGCTCTTTTCGCATAAATCCCAGCAGTAATTCCCGCAGGACCTGTTCCAATAATTAATACATCGTAAAGCATCATCTTCATCTCCTATATCAAATCTTTAATATTGACTAATTCATCGATAACAAAGTCAGGTTGATAACTGAGCATTTGTCCTAATCGTTCACTGTACGTCACTGCACAAGTTAAAATACCTGCTTTCTTAGCAGCAACAATATCATTTTCGTGGTCTCCCACGTAAACGGTTTGTTCTTTCTTCGCATTGAATAAAGCCAGCGCTTTTTCAATCGGTTCGGGTGCGGGTTTGTGTTCTTTGACATCTTCATACCCGATGATGCCTTCAATTAAGTCATCGAGTCCAACCAAATGAAGATGATGACTGGCTACATGACGCATCTTTGAGGTCACGACACCGACTCGTACCTTTTTCTTCTTTAGGTATTCAACGGTTTCTCTCGCACCAGGATAACTTTGTAATCCCTTTTCAATCATCTCATCCGAGACTTCGCGGTAGAATTTGACCATTTCATCGACTTTCTCTGGTGAATCGGTATAATAGCCAAACGTCATAAATAACGTATGACCTAAAAAGTTGGTGTACTCTTCTTCGGTCAGTGTTAAATGAGGAAAATATTTCGCAAAGGTGATTTTAAACGTATCGAGAATGATTTTTGTCGTTTGAATGAGCGTTCCATCAAGATCGAAAAGTACGGTTTTAATCATGGTCACTTACCAACATATCGACATAATACTTTTGATCTTTGATCACTTTACTCTTGACGTAAATCATCACGATACCGCCAAGCATAAAGAGGCCTAAAGACAAGATGATGTTGGTGGGTAAACCAAACATACGAAGCGCATCGTTGGGATCTCCACCGGTACGCAAGGGTTCAATAATGGCACCACGACCTAAGCCATACCAAATCAAATATAAACCGATGGTGTCGCCGACTTTAAACCAACGTTTCCTACGCGCAATCAATAAGAATACAAGTCCTACCAAATTCCATAATCCTTCATAAAGGAAGGTTGGGTGATGATAGACCCCATTAATATACATTTGATCTTTGATAAATGTGGGTAAAATATTCAAAATAAATTCCGATTCAATCGCTGGGCCATACGCTTCACGATTCATGAAGTTACCCCAACGACCAATGATCTGACCCACTAAGAATCCAATCGCTAAAATATCTGCAAGTAACCAGAAATTGAGTTTCTTTTTCTTCGTCCAAATCACCACAAAAATAAACGCTGTGATGACCGCTCCATGAATGGAAAGGCCGCCATTTTGGATATTGAACACATCCCCAATGGAGTTATAATTAGGGCTTGGATCAAAGACAACATAATAGAGTCTCGATCCGATAATGGAGAGCGGAACTGCCCAAATTAAAGCATCAAAAAGCATTTCAGGATTCCATCCCACACGCTTAAACTCTTCATAAGCCAAAAAGGCACCTAAGGAAAGTCCTGTTAAAATGAATACAGCATACCACGCGATTTGAGCAAATCCCAAATCCACAGCAATATTGTTATAAGGTGTCCCACTTTGGGGAAGTATCGCAAGGGCTAAAACAATCAAAAAGACAATGGGTAGAATGGTATAGTTCCGTCTATCACTGCTTTTCTTAAAGAACTCAATAATCTTCGTCATCTTCGTCATCCTTTCTCTTTCCTGCCGCACGAAGGGCAACCGCTTGGGTTAATTCATAGGCTGCATTATAGCCTAAATATTTCAGTTTTTGATTCATAGCTGCAGATTCAACCAATGTTGCCACATTTCTTCCAGGAAGAATGGGGATGGTAATCTTCGCAATCTCTGTATTAAAGATCTTGATATATTCGGTATCAATGCCTAAACGATCATATTGTTTGGCTTTCTTCCAATGTTCGAGTTCAACCACAAGACGAATCTTTTTGTTTTCCCGGTACGCACCGGCACCAAACATCTGGACGACATCGACAATCCCAATCCCACGCACTTCAATATAACGTTCTAAGACCTTGGGTGCACTACCAATCAATACCCCAGGAGCCGCTTCAAAAATATCAACGCGGTCATCACTGATTAAGATATGCCCACGTTTGACAAGCTCAAGTGCAGTTTCGCTCTTACCAATTCCAGATTTCCCAGTAATTAGTGTTCCTAACCCGTGGATATCCAATAGAACACCATGCATCGAGGTTCTCGGTGCAAGTTTGCTGTGCAAGTATTGATATAACGCACCTGATAATGGTGTCGTTCTTGATTCACTCTTCATGATCGCGACATTATATTGATTCCCAAGAACAATAAAATAGTCATCGATTTCTACGTTAACAGAAAAGATGATCCCTGGAGGATTCTTCTCAAAGATATCTTCAACCCTTTGTTTACGTATATCGTAAGGAAGAAGGTTCAAAAAATGTGCTTCTTTAGAACCGACCAAAATAAGTCGTTCAGCATCAAAGAAATCAAGAAACCCCGCAAGTTCAACCCCTGGACGTGATAACATTTCTGATTTTATTTGATTTTCCATGCACTTTTTGTCGTTTAAGACGTGTAGATTGAGATCTCTTGCGACATGTTTAATCTTAAGTTTCATCGTTTTCCTCCTAAGAAGACAATCTTTTCATTGTACAAAAAGCGTCTAAGATATATGGATATAACTAGTCTTAAAAGTGAGAAGCTAAAGGCAAAGATGATCAAACGTTCAATAGCGATAAAATGGAAACCTTCCACAAGTGTTAAATCGATAAGATATAAAATAACAATCTGGATCATCACCGAAAGGAGTCCAAGACTATAAAGCATCGCTTTAAACAGATATTTAAACATCAATATTTTAACAAAGTTTTCCATGAAGGTCAAAAGGAGAACAGCGAAGATAAATCCGATAAGTGTCATGTCCACAAGCGGAAAATTGATGCCAATACCAAGCCCTAAGACAACCGCAAACATGAGTAGATTCACAGATAAAGAAAGGATCAAGTGAATCACATAGTTTTTATGCAAGAGAAAACCAAGTGCAACACTTAGATGTCGTGTCGTTGATTTCTTTTGCTTTTTGAGTTGTTCAAGCATCTCAAGAAGTTCTTCTTCCGTGAGTTTCTTGGGATCTTTATCGGGTTTTTGTTCGTTCATGATAACTCCCAACATGTGCTATTGTAACACATTTGTTAAATATTTTATATTTCTAAAGTTTTCTTTAGATACTGACCTGTATATGATTTTTCGACAGCAGCAATCTCTTCGGGTGTACCGAGTGCGATGACTTCACCGCCACCATCGCCACCTTCGGGTCCTAGATCAATGATATAGTCAGCATTCTTTATAACATCAAGATTATGCTCGATGATGACCATGGTTGCTCCTTCATCGACGATACGATGAAGCACTTTTAACAAGCGTTTGACATCATCTGTATGTAGTCCCGTCGTGGGTTCATCTAAGATATAAATCGATGAAGACGTGATCTTGCGATAGAGTTCTGAGGCAAGTTTCACACGCTGTGCTTCCCCACCTGAGAGTGTGGTCGCGGATTGACCTAAGGTAATATAATCCAGACCAACATCGAATAGGGTTCTTAACTTGTGATAGATCTTAGGATGATTTTCGAAGAAGTACATCGATTCTTCAACCGTCATCTCTAAGACATCAGCGATATTCTTTCCTTTGTATTT
Organism: Mycoplasmatota bacterium; assembly: GCA_037444605.1. Taxonomy (GTDB): domain Bacteria; phylum Bacillota_I; class Bacilli_A; order Acholeplasmatales; family Acholeplasmataceae; genus Peloplasma. The sequence continues at coordinate 13,944 of JBBIMC010000003.1, forward strand.
GATCTGTAATGTTTCATGGTTGTAACGTGATCCTCCACATACTTCACAGGGGACATAGACGTCAGGAAGAAAATGCATGGAGATCTTCTTCACCCCATCGCCTCCACAGGCTTCACAACGTCCACCACGGACATTAAAGGAGAATCTTCCCTTTTCGTATCCTCTAGCTTTCGCTTCATTGGTTTGTGCGTATAGATCACGAATATCATCAAAGACACCTGTATAAGTCGCAGGATTACTTCTTGGGGTACGTCCAATCGGTGCTTGCGAAATATCAATCACACGATCGATCATGTTATGATCATTAATCGCTGAATGAAGACCGGGAAGTTCTTTAGTTTTATAGTATTTATGTTGCAGACCCTTCATCAGAATTTCATTGACCAAGGTTGACTTTCCTGAACCTGAAACACCAGTAACAACAGTCAATTTACCTAAAGGAAATCCTACCGAGATATCTTTTAAGTTGTTTTCTCTCGCCCCAAGAATCATGATATCTTTCCCGATGCCTGGTCGTCTAGTTTTTGGGGTTTCTACTTTTTCTAATCCCTTAAGGTATCGTCCCGTAATGCTATTGGGATTATCCATCACTTCTTGTGGTGTGCCTGCGGCGACCACTTGTCCGCCATGTTTACCCGCACGTGGCCCAATGTCGATGAGATAATCACTTTCTAGCATTGTCTCGTGATCGTGTTCCACGACGACAAGTGTATTTCCCAAATCACGCATCTTCTTCAAGGTCTCAATCAATTTATGATTATCACGCTGATGAAGACCTATCGAGGGTTCATCTAAGACATAAAGAACGCCCGTAAGCTTCGATCCGATTTGGGTTGCAAGTCTGATACGTTGGGCTTCTCCGCCAGAAAGGGTTCCTGCGGATCTAGCTAGCGTTAAATACCCTAACCCCACATCTTGAAGGAAGGTTAGGCGGTTGATGATTTCTTGAAGAGCAAGACGAGCGATTTGTTTTTGCTCAGTATTTAGATCAAGTTGACTTAAGAACGTAATCGTGTCATCGATGGATAAACGCGTGAGTTGGTCCATATTTTTCGCACCAATTTTGACCGATAATGCTTGTTCATTAAGTCTCGCACCATGACAGGTAGGACAGATGGCTTCTGTCATAAAGCCTTCAATCCAAGTACGAATCCATTCAGAGGTCGTTTCGCGATAGCGACGAGTCAGGTTAGTAATGACCCCTTCAAAATAATCGACTTTTTCATGAACACGTCCTGATGAAGAACGCATTTTAAAATGAATTTGATCGGGTGAACCGTATAAAATGATGTTAAGTTTCTCTTGCGATAACTCCATGATAGGTGCGTTAATATCGATATCATAGGTCTTGCAGACTTCATCGATCATCGCATTATTTAAGTTATCTGCATCATTATTCTTATAGGGGATAATCCCTCCATCAAGTAAACTCTTGGTTCGGTCTAAGACTAAATCTTCAGAGACTTCCATCTTAACACCTAAACCGTTGCAATAAGGGCATGCTCCAATAGGTGTATTAAATGAGAAAAGACGGGGTTCAAGATCAGGAATCGTAAAATCCGAATCATTACATGAATAGTTTTGCGAGAAGTGAAGCATCGCATCTTCACCCACTTGCACACGTGTTTTCCCGTTGGCGAGTTTGGCTGCAAGTTCTAGGGCATCATAAAGACGAGAACGAATCCCATCCTTAACAATCAAGCGATCAATGACCAAAAAGAAGTCATGATTCTTATTTTTATCGAGTTCAGGCATATCTTCTAAGAGGATATTTTCCCCATCGATATAAGCCCTTGTGAATCCCTCTTTAAGATACTGCTCAGCTAATTTCTTATGCGTTCCCTTTTGTCTTTCAACGACAGGGGCCATAACAACAACACGGCTACCCTCTTTGAGTGAAAGCACTCGTTGTGTCATTTCTTCAATGGATTGTTTAGAGAGTGGTTCATCCGATCCTGGACAGTAAGGAATGCCCACTCTAGCATAAAGTAATCTTAAGTAGTCATAGATTTCAGTGACTGTTCCCACGGTAGAACGAGGATTGTTGGATGTGGTCTTCTGATCAATGGAAATGGCCGGAGACAACCCATCGATCCGATCGACATCGGGTTTTTCAAAGTTACCTAAGAACTGTCTTGCATACGCCGAAAGAGATTCCATATAGCGACGTTGACCTTCCTGATAAAGTGTATCAAAGGCGAGCGAACTCTTTCCACTACCTGAAATACCCGTCATGACGACGAGTTTATTTTTAGGGATTTCGATATCGATGTTTTGGAGATTATTTTCTCGTGCACCATGAACCTTAATTGTATCCATCAATTTTCTCCTTAAATGCTTGTTCATCGATGACAGGAATACCAAGTTCATTCGCTTTCTTCAGTTTCGATCCTGCATCTTCACCAGCGACGACAAAATCCGTCTTTGAGGATACAGAAGAGGCAACTTTACCACCGAGCTTTTCGATGATTTCTGATGCTTGATCACGTGAAAAAAGATTGAGCTTTCCTGTCAAAACGATGGTCTTTCCGTTGAACTCATGAGCGACAGCTTGAACCACTTCATGGGTCATATTCAGCCCTAGATTTTTCAAATCGTCAATGAGTTCAATCTTTTTGGGGTCATTAAAGTAGGTTTCTATCGAAACGGCAATCATGTCGCCAATTTCTGGGATATGCAAGAGATCTTCTGCGGTTGCTTGACGTAATGAATCCATGGTGGGGTAGTGCTTAATCAATGTTTTCGCAACTTTAGCTCCAACGTGTTTAATGCCTAAACCAAAGAGAAGACGATCAAAAGTTTGGGTTTTTGATGTTTCAATCGCTGAAAGCAACTTTTCTACTTTCTTCTCACCAAATCCTGGAATCTCGACGAGTTCATCGCGATAGTCTTTTAAACGATAGATATCGGCAATCGTATTTAAATATCCGAGTTCATGAAGCATTTCAACTACTTTTTCACCAAGTGTATCTATATCCATGGCTACTCTGGAAGCAAAATGAATCAAACTATTGATATTCTTTCCTGGACATTCAAGGTTAGAACAATAGTAATCTGCTTCCCCTTCGTGGCGTTTAAGCTCATGACCACATATGGGGCATGTGTTGATCATGGTAAAAGGTTTTTGATCAGTCCGCTTTTCTTTGACCACATGAAGGACTTCAGGGATAATCTCTCCTGCCTTATGGACGACAACAGTATCACCGATACGGATGTCTTTGGCTAAAATATAGTCTTCATTATGCAACGTTGCCCGTGCTACGGTAGTCCCTGAAACGAAAACAGGTTCGAGTTCAGCCACAGGGGTGACCACACCGGTACGTCCAATTTGGAACGTGATATCTTTCAAGACGGTTTCGACTTGTTCAGCTTGGAATTTATAGGCAGTCGCCCATTTAGGGAACTTAGCGGTGTAGCCAATGGTTTCATAGCGATTAAACTCATTGACTTTTATAACCACACCATCGGTATCATAATTTAGCGTTTTTCTTAGTGCATCATAAGACTCAATCTGTTTAATTAAGGCATCAATGTCCGAGAGATGTGCATAATGGGGATTCACCTTAAACCCTAAGTGTGTCAAGTATTCAAGAGCCTCTTTTTGAGTGTTTACATATTCTTTTGCGTTAACGATGGTGTAGACAAACAGGTCGAGATTGCGTTTAGCAACAATGGTTGAATCGAGTTGTCTGATGGTACCTGCTGCCGCATTTCTGGGATTTTGAAATAATGCTTCACCTGCATTCATACGATCTTCATTCGCAAGTTTAAAACTCTTATGAGGCATGTATATTTCACCACGAACTTCGATATCAATCATCTCGGATAGACGTAAAGGAAGACTCTTGATTGTCTTCGCATTTTGTGTCACATCTTCACCGACCACACCATTACCCCGTGTCGCAGCACGCTTAAAAAGTCCCTTTTCGTAAAGGAGACTAACCGCAAGTCCATCGATTTTGAGTTCTGAAGTATAGGTATAATTGGTCGTCGCTTTTCTTACTTTATCATCAAATGCACGAAGTTCTTCTTCATCAAAGACGTTCGATAAACTCATCATGGGTACTTGATGGGTAACTTTTTCGAAACCATCTAAAACAAGTCCACCAATCTTCTCGGTGGGGGAATCCGCTTCTTTATATTCAGGGTATGCTTCTTCAAGTTCTCTAAGTTCTTTTAAGTACTGATCGTATTGGTAATCCGTGATGGTGGGTTGATCTTTTGTATGATAGTCAATATTGGCTTGATTGATCAACTCAGTTAATGTTTTGATACGGTTTTTTATGTCCATGGTTATCACCCAGTGATATTATATCACTAATGTGATTTTCCCGAATGGATTTCATCTTTGTTTCCCTGACGAATCGTGAAACGTGAAGTTTTCGTCCATTTGGATCTCTCATTCTCGATGTGAGAATGAGCGTGTGCCTTGCCCGTGTGAGACCCACAAACATGAGTCGGCGTTCCTCTTCAAGAGAAAGAAGTTGGTTATTTCTTAATGAAGGTAAAACATTTTCTTCAAGTCCGAGCATGATGACATGATCAAACTCGAGTCCTTTTGCTTGATGGATGGATAAGAGGTGAATCGCATCGATATTAGTCGAGTCATCTTCATCAAATGGGATCTCTGCTTGATAGAGTTTTAGCTTTGTTTGATAAGCACGTGTGTGGTTACGATAGAGGATGGCGATATCACCAAATTTGATCCCTTTTTTTCTTACCTTTTTCACAGATTCAACAATCCAATTTGCTTCATTCTCTTCATCTGAAAAGATTAAGTGAAGTGTCATTCCATCCTGAGATGAATTCGGAATAAGGTCTTTCTTTAGTGAGCGTACATTTCGCTTAATTAAGCGATTTGCCGCATGTATAATCCTTTGATCACTGCGGTAGTTAAGGGAAAGAACATAGGTTTGGGCATGGAATTCTTTGATATACGTCTCAATGATTTTAGAACTCGCTCCTCTGAATTTATAGATCGATTGATCAGGGTCACCAACTGCGAAAATAGAGGTCTCCTTTTTGATGAGTTTTTTGAACAACATGTACTGCAAAAGATTGGTATCTTGAAACTCATCAATGAAGATATATTGATATGAAAATTGAAGTTTTTGGTGATGAACAGCCTCGTATACTTTCAAAAGCAAGTCATCGAAGTCAAGCATTCCTTTTTCTTTTAGCAGCGCTTGATATTTTGGATAACAACGTGGTTTTTTTGTCTTCATAAAGCCATTTTTATAGTTTGTAATAGAAAGGAGTTCATCGTCACGAAACTGTGTAAGTTCACTTTCTGAAACGAGATGAATGGACTGGTTAAGCATCGTCTCTAGCTTCACAAAACAAAACTGATGAAACGTGTGGATATCTACATCATGTTCGTTTCCCAATCTTTTTTTCATTTCTTCACTTGCTTTATGTGTGAAAGTGATAGCGAGTATCATCTTCCCATCAATTCCATGATCGATCAAATGCTTAATTCGCTCAATAATGACTCTAGTCTTCCCACTTCCTGCACCCGCTAAAATAAAAATAAAGCGGTCACTTGACGTGACCACTTGTCGTTGTTGTTCATTAAGCATTTCCATCACCTCATTTTATCATAGAGGATTTGAACTAGTTTTTCTTTCTTAGAGATGGATGGCTTTCTAATATTTTCTTAATTCCATGTGGCATGGAAAAGGCAATGATCGCCACATCATCATCCACACGAATGACAACACCCAAACCAAACACTTGGTGCTCAACTTTATCTCCCGTATGGAGGAGATGTCCCGATTCTTTTTCAGCACGCCATAATTGAGGTTGTTCCTGTTTAATCCAGGATTCTTGTATGAAGCGTGAAGGATAAGAGAACCGCATCGTGCCATAGACCATGCGTTGATCCGCATAACTCAGATAGAGTTTATCTTTGGCACGCGTAATCCCCACATAGGCAATCCGTCGTTCTTCTTCAAGTTCAGAAGGATTCATGAGTGAGCGGTCTGAAGGGAAGATATTTTCCTCCAAGACCACCATAAAGACGACTTTAAATTCAAGACCTTTAACCTGATGATAGGTCGATAATCTCACACGATCATAATCATCAAACTCTTGATCAAGATCGGTGAATAGTGCAATCTGGTCTAACTGTTGTTTTAACTTCTCGTAGAAGGACCCTTCATAGTATTGATCCCCACGCGTAAACACGTTTTGTAGTTCTTTTAAGTTATCGATACGGTCATCAGCAATCTCATCGTTTTCCGCACGAAGCATATCGATGTATCCTGTCTTCCCCATCAAGTAAGGCATGATTTCGGCCAAGTTTTCCATGCTATCAAAGCCTTGACTCATCACCTCTAAGAGTGATCTAAAGTCTTTTAAACTTTGTCTAGCGCTCGGTGTTAAATCAGCATAATCAATGGCTTCAACCATCGATACCCCCAAAGCTTTCGCTTTATCTTCTAAGTGCTGAATAGAGATTAATCCAATCGATCGCTTTGGGACATTGACAATGCGTTTAAAGTAAAAGTCCTGGGTCGGATCGAGCACGGTTCTGATGTAGGCGAGTGCATCTTTGATTTCGCGACGTTCGTAGAAAGAAATACCGCCATAGATCACATAGGGAATGCCTTCCTTAATCATCGCTTCTTCAAAAAGACGCGATAACGCATTGTTTCGGTAGAGTACTGCCATCTCATCATAAGGAATACCAAGTTGTTCGTGAAGTCGTCTGATCTCACCTGCGACAAAGAACGATTCTCGAATATCATTTTGGGCGTGGTGCAATATGGGCGCTTCCCCAAATCCCAAATCACTTTCAAGATTCTTCGCTGCTGGACGATTGAAATTATAGTTAATTAATTGGTTTGCTGCTTTTAAGATCTGATTCGTCGAACGATAGTTCTTCTCAAGCAAAATCGTTTCTGCTCCAAAGTCTTTAATGAAAAGACGTGCATTCTCATAGTTTGCACCACGGAAACCGTAAATCGATTGATCCGGATCACCGACGACAAAAACATTCTTATGCAACGCACCTAAAATCTTGAGAAGTTTATATTGGATAATGTCGGTGTCTTGAAACTCATCGACCAATACATATTCAAAATACGTTTGATAATGGCTTCGTACCTCTGGATAATCTTCCATCAATTCTAAGGGATATAACAATAAATCATCAAAATCCACGAGTTGATTTGTTCTTAAATAATTTTGATAGTGTTGATAAATCTTTTCTTCATCGGTTCTTTCAAAGCCATCCAAACGTCTTGATTTATAGAGTGAAATCAAGTTCTTTAAATTTTTTAAAGAAAACATCTTCACGTCAAGACCAAGTTCCTTAATGACTTCTTGAACGATCTTTTTCCCATCCTCTTCATCGATCACATTAAAATTAGGCCGATATCCATAAGGGAGTTTCGCGATATGGGATCTTAAGATCTGTAAACCAAAGGCGTGGAAGGTAAAAAGCCAAACACTCATCGCGTGAGGTCCTGTCATTTCAATGACACGACTCTTCATTTCACGTGCGGCTTTATTGGTAAACGTCACCGCTAAAATATGGGCAGGATTGACGTGGTTCATAATTAAATAAGCAATCCGTGCGGTAAGTGTTTTAGTCTTCCCTGTTCCTGCACCTGCGACAACAAAAAGCGGGCCACCGGGGTGGATAACCGCTTTTAATTGAGATTCATTTAGGGTAGCTAGCCAGTTCATGGCACACCCACTTTCTATTTGTAAGAACTCTTTAATGGCACGATTTCATTGAAGACAAGATGTCCTTCTTTGGTGCTTGGATCGGTATTGAAATAGCCTTGTCTCATGAATTGGAACTTCGTTTGACCCTTGACACCCTTAAGAGCAGATTCGACGTATCCGTGAAGAACGGTCCAAGAATTTTCGTTAAAGCGACTCATTAAGTCCATCGAATCATCACCCGTGATCATCGGACCAAAGAAATGGATAGCTGCAGGAATGCCTTGGGTTTCTTCCACATAGTGGATGGTTCCATTGGGTTTTCTCTGATCAAATCCGGACCCTGAACGCGTTTCTGGATCATAGGTAGCGAGTACTTCGATAATTCGACCTGCGTCATCTTTTTTGACTTCATTAGCACGTATAAAATACGCATGGAATAATCTTACTTCATCACCGAGTGAAAGTCTCTTGTATTTATTGTTCGGCTTCACTTCGATGAAATCATCTTCTTCAATCAAAAGATGTCTTCCAAAGGGGACTTTTCTTGACCCTAATTCAGGACGATCGGGATGATAGGGAACCTCAAAGTATTCAAGCTTGCCTTCTTCATAGTTGGTGATCGTCACTTTGAGGGGACGAATCACTGCCATGACTCTACCTGCATGTTCTTGTAAATCATCACGAACAGCAGCTTCAAGCATATCGGTACCCACCGTAGAATTCACCTTGGAAAGACCTGTCGATAAGACAAACTTACGGATGGCTTCGGGGGTATAACCTCTGCGACGCATCCCCGATAATGTGGGCATTCTTGGGTCATCCCAGCCTGTGACTTTACCTTCTTCAACGAGGGCACGTAAGAACCGTTTGCTCATGACTGTATTTTCAATCGATAGACGACCAAATTCAATTTGGCGAGGGACTTTAGGCATTTCTGTTTCTCTGACGACCCAGTCGTAGAGTGGCCGGTGGTCTTCAAATTCTAAAGAACATAATGAATGCGTAATGCCTTCAATCGCGTCTTCTAGGGGATGTGCATAGTCATACATCGGATAGATGCACCATTTTGTGCCTGTATTGTGGTGTTCTGCAAAGCTGATGCGATATAAAACGGGATCGCGCATATTCATGTTAGGCGATGTCATGTCGATCTTTGCACGAAGGACACATTCGCCTTCCTTAAACTTGCCT
>JBBIMC010000004.1:0-16830 GCA_037444605.1 Mycoplasmatota bacterium
ATGATGCGATTAGATCTAAGCGGCCTTATAAAGATGAATTATCTCATGAAGAGGCCATGCGACGTATTATTCAGGATGCTGGTGAGCATTTTGATCCTTATATTGTCGAAGTGTTGCAAACGATTGAAGATCAATTTATCAAAATCTATAATCAACAGCTATAAACACTGTAAAGTACCGTGATCAAGATATTCACGGTACTTTTTTTGATGTCATAAAGAAAATTTATATTTGTACGACTTTTAAGGTAAAATATATATAGATAAATGGAAAGAAGGAATCATAATGACACTTCTTCATATGAAATATTTTATTGCTGTGTGTGAAAACGGATCACTAACCTCTGCTGCGAAAGCTCTTTTTGTCACACAACCTGCGCTTTCTTCAGCAATAAATCAACTTGAAAAAGAGTATAACTTAAAGCTTTTTGAACGGAAAAACCATGGGCTAACACTCACCTCTGATGGGGAGTATCTTTATGAGAAAGCTAAACTATTGTTGTCACAGTATGAAATTCTTGATAAAGATTTAAAGGATCTTGCTGAAAAGAAATATACAATTCGCATCGGTGTCCCACCGATGATTGGTTCCTTCTTATTTCCAAAGATCTATAATCAATATATGCAACATCATCCGGATGCGAAATTTGAAATCTGGGAAGAAGGATCCCTCACGATTCGAAAGAAAATCGAAAATCGATCACTCGATATTGGATTTTCTATTTTGAATGATAGTGCGAATGAGCACTATGAAAAAGAAATGATTTTGGAGACTGAACTTCTTTATGTCGTCAATAGAAATAACCCGATCTGTCAAAAAGGATCGGTGACCATTGAAGATATTAAAGATGAACCCATTATCCTTTTCAAAGAAGGTTTTTTCCAAAATCAGTTAATCAATCACATGTATCAAGAAGTGAATCAAACACCCAATATTGTTCTAGTATCGTCACAACTCTCTGTGATTCGCAACTTTGTAAAAATGAATGCAGGGGGTGCATTTTTAATGAAAGAACTCATTGATAACGAGGATGAATCGATTGTGGGACTGCCTTTTTCAAATCAACTCGTCATGAAGATAGGATTAATTTGGCAGAAGGAAGCACAATTGCATTTAGGAGCACTTGAATTTATCAATTTTTTAAGACAGACAAACAAGGTATAAAAAATATTTATATCATATAAAAAATACGAAAGAAGAGCAGGGGTTCCATTGCTCTTTTTTTTGATATACTTAACTTGAGATAACGCTTTCATTCGTGAAAACGCACAAAATAGGAGTCGAGATGAAGCTATTAAGTAGATTTATAGACAAATGGGGTAAATCGGGATTATGGATAATCATTTTAACATTGGTCATTTTCATTGTTTCGTTCTTTGCCTCTATGATTCAAAGTGATTGGGGTAAAGTTGATATTGAAACTGTCCACTTTGCTGCAAGAGACGGACAAACGGTTGTTTATGATCTCTATCATCCAAAAACAGCTACCGAAGACAATAAAGCACCACTGATTATTGTCATTGCTGGCTTTCAGCGCAGTCGCGAAACACAAGGTCATGTGGCACTCGAATTTGCCAGACGTGGTTTCGTTGTCATTAATATCGACCCTTATAGCCAAGGCGATTCATCATCCAGTTTAGGATTACAAGGAAGAGCGATTGCAACCGTTGAAGGCTATGGTGCTTTTGACATCATCGATTATGTGTATGATCATGATGACGTGTATCCATTTGTTGATAAAACAAGAATTGGTGTTACCGGTCACTCAGCCGGTGGGAATGCAGCCTATCAAGCAGCCGTTCATTTTGGACAAGAGTCTGTTAATAATAACGGTATTAGCAAAGTTCACTCTGTCTTTATCAGTGGTTATGTACTATCCATTGATACTTCAGTAAGTTTTGCGAAAAGTAACATGGGTATGGATTATGCCCTCTATGATGAAGGTGCATTCAGAAATACCGTCAACACCAGTGCACCGGAAGGTTATTCAAAATCGGATATGACTTGGGGTGTAGAATCGCATCGCTTTGTCAATTCAGGTCTTGAAAAACAAGGATTACCCCTGGTGTCTGATACGACTCAAATAGAAATCGGAAAAATTTATGGCAATCCTAATCTAAGAACGATGCGTCAAGTGTTTAACACACCAACCATACATGCGTTTCAACCCTATGATACCGATGCAACAACCAACATGATCAGTTATTTTGAAATCGCCATGGATTATCGAAATCCCATCATCACACCAAGTGATCAGGTTTGGGTTTTTAAAGAAGTCTTTACGACGATCTCACTTATTGCTTCACTCGCGATGATTGTTCCAATGGCAGTCCTTATTTATCGTATTCCTTTCTTCGCAAGTTCCAAACAAACACCGATTGTCAATCAAGATAAACGGAGTTTAGGAAGCATCTTAAATTATGTCATCGTCTTTTTAATTACTGCGACCTTTGCTGCGTTATCCTATCTACCTTCGGCAAAGCTAACGCTCACACTCTTTCCTGAAGCGAGTCAATCAGTCAATACTTGGTTTTTCCCACAACGGATGAATAATGCGGTTGCTGTATGGGCTGTACTATCCGGTGGATTTGCAATGATTGTCTTTATCATCTCTCGCATCATCAGCTTAAAGATCAAGCAAAAGATGGATAGAGCACCAATTGTCATCGGTGATGAAATGAAACGCTGGGGTGTAAACACCACAGGGAAAAACTTTTTAAAGACACTGCTCGTCAGTTTGATCGTTGTGACACTATATTTCTTACTATTAATGATCATTTACTGGATTTTCCATGTGGACTATCGTTTCCTCTTCATTATGGCAGCACGTCCTCTCAATGGAAAAGTATTGATTCAGTTATTGATGTACTTCCCACTCTTCTTTGTGTTCTATTTCTCCAATTCGATCCGTGTCAATGCGGGTCAAATGCGAGGAAAATCCAAGGAATGGGTGAAATTACTCATTGCAGGTTTAACGAATATGGCAGGATTGTTAGTGATCTTATTCTTACAGTATCTTGCTTTTATTCAAACTGGAACGATTCGTTTTACGGAACTTTCTGATGGAACAACCCAATGGTTATATGTAAACATTTTGTTTACCCTCATCCCCGTGATGTTCATCATGCCATTCTTCAATCGGTGGTTATATAAAGTGAGTGGAAATACTTATTTAGGACCGATTGTCATTTGTATCATCTTTGTCATCATGAGTTTAAATAACTCGGTTGCATATATCCCGTTATAGGAGGAAAAAACATGAAAAAATGGATATTCGTATTATTGCTTGTTTTTGGATTAACATGGTTAGCAGCATGTGAGAAGGAACCCAATGTTCCCATCACATACACGGTCACGTTTGAAACAGGAGATGGTGGAACAGCCATTCCTGCACAAGAAATCACCAATGGTGGCAAAGTGGTTAAACCAGCTGATCCTACACGTGATGGCTTTGTCTTCACGGGTGAATGGATGAATGGAACCTTTGAATGGGATTTTGATCTCGACATCGTCACCGAAGACATCACATTGGTTGCGGGTTGGTTAGAAATTTCATCAACACCTACGGCCATTCAAATGATTGATGAACCCTTTACCTCGACCGTAGAATGGCGTCAAACCGATGCTGACTTACAAAACTTTACGGTGTCAATCAAACCTGAAGGCAGTGCAACCTATGCAGTCATTGAAGGAACCTTTGTCTTTGATACTACTGAGCTTATGCAAGTGGTGCATTTTACACCCAATGTCCTTCCAGCGGGAGGTACATATATCATCAAGATTGAAGTGAGTGGCAATGTCGTTGAATCCGATCCTCTCCTTTTTGGTGGTGCAGGGATTGAAGATAATCCTTATCTCGTCAACAAGATCGGTGATCTATTACTCATTTTAGAAGATGCGGATTTCCAAGACGATCATTATTTACAAACAGCTGATTTACTAAATACTGTGACAGAACCCATCGAAATAACCGATGAACGAAAAGCATCGTTTAGTGGAACATATGATGGTGGAAACTACATGATTTCTTTCACTGGAAACGGTGGCTTATTCCATGAAATTTTAGCAGAAGGTGTGGTAAGAAATCTTGTCATTGAAGGAACAACCACACTCTACGCTGCTGAACTCAACCTCTACCCCATTGGGGCAGTTGCAGATACCAACGCAGGATTAATTGAAAATATTACCTCAAGAGCTCTTCTCGAAAACGCACGACTTCAAGGTGCGCTTCCCACGTATGATGGTGTCGATACCACCGATTTAACCACCGGTGCTGGTGGCATCGTGGGACTCAACCAAGCGACAGGTATTGTTCGAGAAGTTAATGTTGGCGGTTCAGGCGCTGTCAAAGCAGGTCGTGGAGTCGGTGGTGTTGCAGCATACAACTTTGGGCTCATTGAACACGTCGTTGTTACTGCAACACTCCCCGCAGGTAACCAAGCGAACACTGCGCGTTCCTCAAATACCTATTCATATGGTGGTGGTGTCGCAGGCTTTAACTTTGGTACCATTCAGTATGCAGCTGTTTCTGGACGTGTCTTCGCTCAGAGTGCTTATGCAGATGCTGGAGCAGGTAATGAAGGTAAAAACGTTGCCTTTGGCGGTATTGCAGGATATAACGAAGGTATCATTAAAGACAGTTCATTTGCGAGAAGTTTAGCAGCAAAAGAATTTATTGATAAATCTAGAGCGACAGAACTTGAAGATTCAGCCAACAACTTAGGCGTTGCTTCGATCCACGGCGATCTTTACATCGGTGGTATTGCAGGTATTAATGCCGGTGATATCCATGATGTTTATGTCGGTGGTGCACTCATCGCAGCACGCGATTTTGCAGGTGGTATCACAGGACTAACCCTAGGTTCAGGCATGATTGCTAATGCGTATGTATTCGCAGAAGTGACCACAAAAGATGATGGTGGATTCGTCACCGTTGCAGGTCCTAAGACCACAGCAACGACCTATGAAATTGCACCATCTGGATTTGATGCCAATACAACGCTTTTCAAACGGTTAATCAATTCTGAAACTGACGCTGTATGGGTTCCTGGAGATCGTCCATCACCCAAACTCCCTGAATTTACGACAGATGATTTAGCAAAAGTGGGCAATCATTTTAATGCAGCAGGTGTCTTGAACTGGCAATCTGGCGCAGTCACCGCGGTTGATATTGTATTAGAAAGTATCGTCTTACCCTTTGGTGCTTCAGCACAATTAGAGTATACAATTACCCCAAGTTCAGCTCCAGACCTTTATACCGAATGGACATCAAGCAACGACTTAATCGTCATCGCGCATCCTGATGGGTTAATTGAAGGTATTGGTGTGGGGACAGCGATCATCACGGTCACGACACGTGACGGTGGATTTACAGACACCATTTCGGTTACCGTAGAAGATTACGTCCATGTCGATAGTGTGACTGTCACATCACCAGAGATGACCCTTCCTGAACCCAACAATATCGATGCACGTCCAGAAGTCAATATTGGAACCGTCATCAACTTTGAAGTTGTGATTTTACCTGAAAATGCGCAGTATACTAATTACACCTTGACTTCATCCAACTCACGTGCCGTTGTCAATGGTAATGAAGTAACCTTTGTTTACGGGAATACCGGTCCAGGTAATGTCTCCATTGTGGTTACGTTTGAAGATTCTACCGTTCCATCGCTTGAATATCGATTCAAGACGGTTGAAGTTGTAGTAGATATTCCTATCTCAGGCGTAACGATCACATCGCCAGAGATGACATTACCAGAAGCAAATAATAGTGAAATCAGACCTGAAATCGAAATTGGTACCGTGATTAATCTTGTCATTGATATTCTTCCCGTAGACGCATCGAACAAGAACTATACCGCGACTTCATCCAATTCACGAGCAGAAGTAAGTGGACAACAGATTACCTTTGTCTATGGATTAACGGGTCCAGGTAATGTCTCCATCAATGTGCTCTTTGAAGATACGTCAGTCGGTGTCAATGGACTCTTCGAATTCCGTTTCTTAACCGTTGAACCCGCCAATGTACCCATTACCTCTGTCACTGTTACATCCCCAGAATTCACCATGCCAGAAGTAAACAACAGTGCGGTAAGACCTACTGTTGATATCGGTACAGTCATGAACCTAGTCGTGGAAATCCTTCCGGCAAATGCAACAAATAAGAATTATACGATTACCTCATCCAATTCAAGAGCAGTGGTTGATGGACATCAGGTTAGCTTTGTTTATGGTTTAACAGGTCCTGGAAACGTCAGTATCAAGCTCCAATTTGAAGATACATCGATTGGTATTGCCGGTTTATTAGAATATCGTTTCCTAACGGTTCAACCTCCAGTGACGATTTCAGCAAATATCACGTCAGCTGACATCACATTAGGAACACCTAATGTCATCGATTCAAAAGCACTTGTTGCAATCAATACAACGATTACATTCACTGTCGCGTTCACACCGGAAAATCCCACGAACATGAATTACACGATGACAGCATCCAATGGACGTGCCACCGTGAATCCTGATCATACCGTCACCTTTAATCTTTCTTCGGGTGTGGGTAATGTCTCAATCACGTTTACGTTTGAAGATACGAGTATTTCTCCTGTAATTTTCTACTTTACCACAACCGAATAGGAGTTGACATCATGGATATTATGCAAGAATCTTTAGCATTGCATAAGAAACTCAATTGAAAGAATGAAATAAAAACAACATTTAAAATTAAGGATATGCACGATATGACCTTGGCGTACACCCCTGGTGTCGCCAAGGCATGTCTTGAAATTAAAGATGATCCAAAAAAAGTTTATGAACTCACATCAAAACGACACACTGTAGCCGTCATCTCCGATGGAACTGCTGTGCTTGGGTTGGGAGATATCGGTCCTTTAGCTGCGATTCCAGTCATGGAAGGCAAATGTGCCATTTTTAAACGGTTCGCAAACGTCGATGCCATCCCTATCGTCTTAAATACCAAAGATGTGGATGAACTTGTCGAAACGATTTACCGAATGTCTCCTTCCTTTGGTGGAATTAATCTTGAAGATATTTCGGCACCTCGCTGTTTTGAAGTGGAAAGACGTCTTAAGGAAATCTGTGATATTCCTGTGTTTCACGATGATCAACACGGAACGGCTATCGTCTGTGGCGCAGCATTGACCAATGCATTGAAAATTGTGAAGAAATCCTTAGATCAAGTAAAAATTGTCATCAATGGTGCTGGAAGTGCAGGGATAGCAATCACAAAGTTCTTGCTTGAACTTGGTGCGAAACACATCACTGTATGTGATAAGTTTGGTATTATTACCAAAGATGATCCACAACTTAATTCAGCACAACAAGAGATATCCCTACGAACAAACCTAGAAGAAAAGAAGGGAAGTTTGAAGGATGCTTTGGTAGGCGCTGATGTATTTATTGGTGTATCTGCAGGTAATATCGTGGATGAAGCCATGATCCGGTCAATGAATGTAGATCCAATCGTGTTTCCACTCGCAAATCCAACACCTGAAATTTCTCGTGATAAAGCCCTGGTTGCCGGTGCAAGAATCGTGGGAACTGGAGTTTCTAATCAACCCAATCAAATCAATAATGCATTGGTGTTTCCTGGATTATTTCGTGGTGCTCTTGATAGTGGAGTAAAACAGATCACGACAGACATTGAAATTGCTGCATGTCATGCACTTGCAGGTATAATTAAAGATGACGAACTTCATGAGAATTATATTCTTCCGAATATTTTCCATAAAGAAATCGCCAAGAAAATTGCAAAAGCTGTCAAAAAAGTAGCGAAAAAGTGAAAAAAATCTTGATTCTTCTTTTCTTGGGACTGTGGATATTATCAGCTTGTCAAACCCCAGAAGAAGAAACCCCAACAACAGAAAATATCAGTACACTTGAACAAGAGGAACTGCATTCATCTTATGTCCTCTGGTATGGTAGACATCATTATCAAGATCAAAAAGAATATTTCTATCATACTGCAACTGGTCTAAAAATCCGTTTCTATGGGCGGATTTTTCAGATTGATATGAGACTAGAACAAAAGAAACAAAACATTTACTATAGTATCGCTAAAGATAATGAACCGCTGATTGATGCCGAAGTTTATATTCAAACTGAGCAAGAGCAATCCTTTACGATCGAATTTGATACCTATGCCATTCATGAAGTAGAAATGGTCAAACGGAGTGAGCCACAAGATGGTGTGACATCCATCGTCAAACTCTCAACCAATGGGTATTTCTTAGAGCCTGAGGTCAATGCTGATCAACCCCATTTTCTGATCATTGGTGCCTCTGGTATCTCTGGTCACGGAGCACTGGGAAGCCAAGGACAACCAAGAACCACTGCAAACTCATCTTCCCTTCATGCATTTGGATACTTAACCGCAGTATATTTTGAAGGAAGTTATGAATTTGTTGCTAATTCAGGGTGGGGTTTAGCCTTTGGATTTAATGATACCTCGGGTGAAGAAAATATCGCGAAAGCCTATTTAAGTGTGGGGATTGATTCAGCTGAGCATATCATTGATGTTCCTTATGTCAGTGAAAAGATCCCTGATTATATCATCGTTAATATCGGAGGAAATGATTACTCTGCAGTCATCAATAAACTGACCTCCTTCGACAAGACTGATAAAGTACTTGAATTCAAGCAAGCTGTCGCAGATTTTATATTAAAGTTGAGAGAAGATGCACCGGAAGCTCATATCTTTTGGACGATGACTGATGGATCATTGAATGGAACTGCTGCTAGTCAAGTGATTGCACAGTTAGCCCCCGAAGATCAAGCATATGTTCATGTTACCGTAATAAAGCAAGTGGGTGAAGATGGGGACCCCGTGGGAGCGAACAATCATGCAAGTTATCTCACCCATCAAAAGTCAGCACAAATCATAATCGACATGATCTTGACGATCGAACAAGATCAAGCGTCATAAAAGGTGACCTTAGGTCATTTTTTATTATGGTATAATAACTTTTGAGGATGTGATTAAATGAATTCCAAAATCATCTTTATTGAAGGCAATCCTGGAAGCGGGAAAACAACCTTTGCCAAACGTCTTGAGACCGCTCTTCTCCAAATGGGAAAAACCGTCAAGATGTTTCAGGAAGGTGATCTACACCCGATCGATCTCGCATGGTGTGCAATATTAGAGCCATCAATTTATCAAAAAACCATCCTCGATTACCCCATGTTAAAGGATGATATTCTAAGATTATCGAAGAAGATTGGGGATCAGTATGTTGTTGCCTATACGAAGGTCAATGGAAAACTTGCTCCTAAATCTTTTTATGAGACGATGGCAAATTATGAAATTTATCGTAGTGAATCCCTTGAACCGTTTAAAGCTATCCATCAAAAACTTTGGCGTGAATTTCCTTCATCCATGGATCCTGATACCATTTACATCTTTGAATGTATCTATATCCAAAATCACATCAATGAACTGATCTTAAAATATCACATGAAAGAAGAAGAGATTGTCACCTATTTTAAAGATTTGATCGAACCTCTCATCCCCTATCATCCCACGCTCTTTTTCATTGAACAAAACCATGTAGAACACTGCATTCAACGTGTGGCAAATGAACGGAAGACCGACGATCCCACCAGATTTAAAGATTGGTTGGATCTGGTCATTGAGTACATCGAAAATACGCCTTACGCCTCCAAACTGGGATACACAGGGTATGATGGAATCATCCGCTATTTCAATGATCGACAGACGCTCAGCTTAAAGTTACTTGAAAGCTTACCGATGACATCAAAGGTACTTCTATTGGATCATAATTATGATGAACTTTTTGAACAAATGTTAACCACTGTTTTAGCAAACTGATGAAAAAGACTCCTGCGCAGGAGTCTTTTTTTATCGTTGATTCCATTCCATCGTTTTTAGAAGGAAGAGAGTTAATCCGTAAAGAATACCCATGAGTCCTAGGGTCACAACAAAAGGTAACCAAGTATCGACATTCCATATGGATTGGAAGCGGCTTGCTTCAATATGTAAGCCGGATGGAAGCATCTTGTGAATATCAAACAGACCACCCAACAGTGAGATTGCATATGTTGTACCAATAGACAGTAAACCAGTCGCAATCACTTTTTTGGTTAGTACCCCGTAAAACAAGATAAGCGATAAGACAAAGAGTAGATAGAGTCCATCAAGTAAACCTGCTTTCATAATTACCATCCAACCAAGTTCCATGTCAAAGACTAAACCAGAATAAATGTAAGTAATAAAGATTGAAATCATGGATGTGGAAAAGAGCAATAAACCGAAAACTATAAGTTTTGAAAGCGTGATGGTATGATAACGTTCACCTGAACAGATCGATAACACCAATGTATTCTCTTTAATTTCTTGGGCAATTAAACCTGCTAAGGTGAAACCAATCACGATCAGACCTATTTCAAAGACGTTTTCCATATAATTAGTCATCGATCCCATTTGTGAAATATCGATCATCATCGCCATATCCGCTTCTGACATACCTGGAAACTGGGAGCGCAAGACAGAAGGCAAAAGGTATTTAATCATGACAGGAATTGAGAATGCAAAGAAGAGGAAAGTTGCGATAATGATGAGAAATTTATGATTTCTTAGTCCGAAGAGGACTTCTTTTTTTAGGGCTTTTTTCATGAGTGATTGACCTCCTTAATAAATAGATCTTCGAGTGTGTTTTTGCGTAGAGCTACGCTTTGTAGCTGCAGATCAAGTTTTGCAAAGTAACAAAGATAGGTGTTCATCGTATCCTTGTTTTCAAGATGTAAGCTTAATCGACCGGTCTTCAACTCGACATCAAGAATGCCTTCCATCATCGTTAATGAATCGAGATGAGTTTGAGTGAGGATGCCTTCAAATTCAACATCAAGAATGGGTTTATTATGATCATTCATCAGACTATCCAAATCCTTTTCCAAAATGACTTTACCCTGATGGATCAATCCAATACGATCACAAACACGTTCAACATCACTTAAGATATGCGTGGATAAGATAATGGTTTTCCCTTGTTTCTTTAAGTCCTTTATGAGGGAGAGAATATCGGATCTTCCCTCAGGATCTAGTGCAGATGAAGGCTCATCTAAGATAATGAGTTCGGGATCATGGATCAGTGCACAAGCTAAACCAAGGCGTTGTTTCATCCCTCTGGAGAAACCACCTACACGACGACGTCTCGCCTCAGACAAACCAACCCAATTGAGAAGATAATCAATGCGTTGGCGGGTATCATTTCGTTTAGGATTTGCTAGAAACATGAGCGTTTCTTCAGCGGTTAACCACCCTTGGAAACTAGGATTTTCAGGAAGATAACCGAGTTTTAGTTCGCTTGGGTGATTGATCGTGGCAACATCATAACCATTGACAACACATGTACCCGTATCAGCTTTTGATAAACCAGCAATGATATTCATCGTGGTGGATTTACCGGCACCATTTCTACCAATAAAGCCATAAATTTCACCTTGCTTAACATCAAGGCTCAAATCATTTAATGCTTTAAACTCACCAAATGATTTAGATAAGTGTTCGATGTGGATCATGTTAGACATCCTTTCTCTTTCCAATCGTGAGATAAGCAATCGATCCAAAGATATTGATTACCATAACAATCACGATCCATCCTACCTGGTTTAAATTCTTGGTGCCTTTTCTTAAGATATCAATCACACAGTAGATCGCTAATCCATATTGCAGGATAATCAAAGGTAATAACATGAGAATAAGTTCTTGAGTAATGGCAAAGTTCATCATAGTGAATGCCTCCTTTTCGTTTTTGACACCCTGATTATATAAAAAGAAAGAGTCACATGATAAGTGACTCCAGTCATATCTTTGGTCATATGACACATTATAGCCCCAGTTCTTTAAAATAGAGAACCGCGTGCGTGCGATCAGTACAATCGATTTTCGCATAGATTTGCGAGAGATAATTCTTTACAGTACCCGTGGATAAGTAGAGGGTATCCGCGATTTCTTGATTTGCCTTACCTTCAACGAGTAGGCGAATGATATCCATCTCTCGCGATGAAAATTCAGAGAGATCCACTTTTTGTTTTTTTATCGATAAGTGAGAAATAATTTTTAACGCGATTTGTCCAGGCAGGATGATATCGCCTTGTAAACTATCCTTCATCGCTTTAAAGAGTTGATCTGCTTGAATATCTTTCAAGAGATAACCAGAAGCACCATATTGTATGGCTTCGATGATGAATTGATCATCATCAAAGGTGGTCAGTATGATGATTTTCATCTCTTTATGTTTTTCTTTGATACACTTAGTCGCTTCGACACCATTCATATGTGGCATCCGGATATCCATTAATATCACATCGGGTTGACAGATCGAGACTTTTTCACACGCGACCTGCCCATTTTCAGCTTCACCAACCACCATAAACTCGGGATTTGAAGTGATGAGTGATTTAAGTCCATCACGGATAATGGTTTGATCATCTACTAAAAAAACTCGGATTTTACGCATGCGATTCACCTCCTAGGGGAATACTTAGGTAGAGCGAAAATCCCATTTCATCGTTGGATGACACTTTCATAAATCCACCGATCGACTGGATCGCTTGATCCATATGTGACAATCCATACCCATATGTCATCGATGTCGAAGGAAGTCCATCGTTATTTAACGTCATGTCAAGACGCTTTTGGGTCGAAGTAAGTAAAATATTGACTTCCTTTGCTTTCCCATGTTTGAGTGCATTGGTAAAAAATTCTTTGGTTGCTGAGAGTAGAATGCGCTGTTGAAGAGGGATAAGATAGGGTTGAGTTTCGTGGTCGAAATGAATGTTTAACGACGTGGAAGCTTTCGTTTTTTGAATGAGATCTTCTAAGTTATCAATAAACGATGCATGATCGAGGAGATCGACACCTGAGACCAATGAACGAATTTGATTTAATCCATATTTGACTTGGTCTTTGGAGATCTGAATTTTCTCCTTTAAAGCATTTTGTTCAGGAGAGATCATCGTGACGGCAGATTCCAATTGAATGATCGCGGTTGTTAGCGTGTGACCAACATGGTCATGGATATCGGCAGCGAGTCGACTTCTTTCTTCTTTAGCGGTCAATTCTTCAATGGTATTTGCTTGTTCTTTAAGCATTGAAACAGTCTCTTTTAGGGATTGGTTGATGATGAGATGACGTTTGAGAGATGAAAAAGCTGTGAATACTAAAATAAAGAATAAGGTGTTTGTATACATGTACGCGATACGCGAATCTGCATTGATTTGTGAGAAGAGTTGATTGACTTTAAGAAGGGTGAAGACAAAATACCCGACAAGACTTATCACGAAGACATAACGCGATTGTTTTGATGGAAGAACATTGAGTATGCCAATCAACACCATGAGAATCATGATTTGAATCGGTGTTGAAGCGGTGAAGTATTCAATGGCTAATGCACCAGAAAACAACACGATTGAAGTCGGATAAACCCAAGTCAGATGCTTTGTAGAGATCAAAATTTCATTGACAATGACGAGGGTATAAATGAGCGCACCAAGCCAAACAACAAGACTTTTTTGGTCAAATGACTGATCAAAGGCGATCAACTGTAAAATGAAAAACTGCAAGGAAATAACTGTGATGACAAGGACACCACGGCGAAAATAAGGATTAATTTCATCCTTATAAACCTTTTGATCGCGTTTATACATGAGAAACAGGTACAAGGATATCGCTAAAAAGTTAAAAACGATGAAGGAGACAATCCACCAAATACGGATGCTTTCCTTGATCTCATGTTGATTCCAAGCATGTTTAATGACATAGACTTGCATGATGATTTGAAAAATCATCGTTGGGATGAGTATGGGTAAGATTTCAATGAGATTCATAGGTACCTCGAATAAAGAATTCGTATAGTTTCATCATAGGTGAAAAAAGCCACAATGTCAATCCTATGGGGATTTTAGACTTCATCGCGATGGTTAATTTTAGTCACATAGGTTAAGGTAAATGATGAATGATCAATACTTACTTGATTAAAATCAAGTAACCCACAAACGTGAAAACAAATGAAAAAAAGGTCTTGACATTTGATATCTAAAATATATAATTATAGTGTATAAAGTATACCGCGAGTATACATTAGAAAGAAGGAATGAAGATGGTTATTCTATCGATTGCATTATCCATATTAGGACTTTGTCTCTTAATGACACTTTTGGTGTTTAGTATAAGTGGCGCATATCTAAAAAAAGTTTATCTTATAGCATGGGATCAAGCACACTGTCTAAGCTATGATGATCCGAGAAAAACGTTAATCGCACACGGGATTTTAGCAGCGAATGGGCATAACAGCCAACCTTGGCGATGTGTCTTATCGAATGAATCGTTGGATCAATTTGATCTTTGGTTGGATCCGAAGCGGGTTTCACCCCATGTGGACTCAGACTATCGACAAGCACTCATCTCGATGGGTGCCATGGTGAAATATATGGAAGTTGCTGGAAGACATCTAGGTTATCCGATCGATGTGATGTGGTTCCCAAAAGTGAAACTTCAGACACTTGATCCGAATCAACTATTATCGATTCCTCTTGCGACAATTCGTTATAAGAAAGATCAACCTACCCATGATCCTCTATATAACCATATTTTTAAACCAGATACCAATCGATCTCCGTATCTGAACATAAAGATGAGCGATGAAGTACTAAAGCGACTCACTGAAATTAGTGATACGTATTCATCTCATGTAAGGATCTATCAAGATGATGAAAATGTAAAATATCTTGCTGAACTTGGAATGAATGCTGCTACAATAGAAACAGAAAATAACGATGTGATGCAGGAAACCGATGCACTCTTTCGAAGAAATGAAAGAGAAAAGAATCGAAATCCTTATGGATTTTCCTTAGAGGGACAAGGGATGAGGGGGTTTCCCTTACATATGGTTCAAACGTTACTCACTTTATTTCCCGCGATGGCTCAAGGTGAGGGAACAAAACAAGTTTTTCTGAAGAATACACGTCTATCTTTAGAACATACATCTTCCTTCCTTATCATGACATCAGATACATTGACACCTGAACAATGTCTACATTCAGGTATGCTATACAGTCATCTTGTGTTAACGTCTCATGACCTTGGTTTTACGCTTCAACCCGTAAGCCAAGCGATTGAAGTCTATCCAACGATGATGCCAATCAACCAAGAAATTCATCAACGATATGCTAACGATCAAACCATCATGATGTTATGCCGCATTGGACAACCAACCAAAAAGGCATCGTTGAGTATGCGTCTAGGCGTAAATGATATGACAAACTAACGAAAGAGAGATTCATTATGACAAACCTATCGAGAAAACAAATGATAAAGGCACTTAATCGTGATGCGATTTTAAATGCTGCCGAACATTTGATGAAAAACAATCCAAAAGGTATTGATGGTGTAACGATGGATGACATTGCAAAAGCAGCGGAGTTCACCAAACGAACTGTATACCAATACTTTTTGAGTAAAGAAGAAATTCATTTTGCGATTATGATTCGTGGTCACGAAGGCATGATCGCATCCTTGAATAAAGCCATTCATGACCAACAAACAGGTCTTGAAAGACTACTCGAAGCTGGAAAAGCACTTTATCAATACAGCCAAGATGAACCACTCCGTTTCTGGGCAGTCATGGCCTATGAAAATCAGGAATCCGATTTTAAAGTGAGTCAATCCCTGATTGAAGAACTTTATCGGTTAGGTGAAATTTCTATGGGGATGCTCATCGATACCATCAAGCGAGGAAAAGAAGATGGTTCGATGCTTCCTAATCTAGATGAAACCACAACTGCTTTTGTCATATGGTCTTTCTTGTTGGGTGTACTTAATACAGCAAAAACAAAGAAGAATTATATGACATACATGCACAAGATTGATCTTGACTCGTGGATCAATGATGCATTAATGCACATGATAAATACAGTAAGAAAGGGTTAAATAAGCAACAATGAAAAAGTATTTGATGTCAGGTTTTAGTGTTCTAGTCGCAACTGTTCTTTTGTTGGGATTTCCTTTGATTGCGGGGAGTGTAGCAAGTCTTTTACCCGCGCCTCAAATCGATCCCAATGGCGTTTTCTGGTGGATTAGTGTCCATCATGTCGTTCAAGCGCTGATGTTCATCCCGTTGATCTTTATCTTAAAGAAGATAAAACCGGAGTTATCCTTTGGTTTTGGTTTGGGTGATTCGAAAAGAGGGATGACATATGTGTTCAGATTTACCATTTTCTTCTTAATTTATACGGCCATCGGGTTTACCATTACCATCATCGGAAACTCGTTTAATGCGTATCAATTTCCTATCAATGCACGCAATATCTTCGGATATTTAGGGTTTCAACTCTTTTTGTCAGGACCTTCTGAAGAATTGATTTTCCGTGCCTTTGGGATAACATTTTTGGGGATCTTTTTCCAAAAGAGAATTCTCAAAGGAAAAGTCAGTCTTCCCAATCTCCTGATTGCTATCATTTTTGGTCTCGCTCATGTAGGGATCCACTTTTCACCCTTCCATCTATCCTATAGTCTTTTTCAAGTGATTTATGCTTTTGCTTTAGGTCTTGTCTATGGGGATGCATATGAGAAGACAGGCAGCGTCTATTACCCCATGATGATCCATAGCATCTCGAATGTGATTGCTGTAGGGGCTACGATGCTCATGACAGTTTTACTTTAAGAGGTGATCTTATGAAAAGAAGTCTTTCGATTTATGTCTTAGTTGGTTTAATTGCATTTCTTTCTATGGTTGTCTCATTGGTCGGTATTTTTTCAAGTGGGGGTCCCGGAAATTATGAGTTCGAAGCCAT
>JBBIMC010000004.1:16856-21213 GCA_037444605.1 Mycoplasmatota bacterium
CATCGGTGTTTATGCCTATGATTCCCTCAGTGTAGCTTCCCAAGGCATTGCAAGTGATGTGATTACGCTATTGATCGGTGTACCACTGTTATTGCTTGGACTTGTTTTATGGCACAAGCATTCATTTAGAGGGACATTGTTGCTTACGGGAACTCTAGGATACTTTCTTTATACCTATACATCCTATGTCTTCTTGTGGATGTATAACCCATTTTTCATCCTTTATGTCATTTTAATGTCATCATCACTATTCGCCTTCATCATCATGATGATGTCGATGGATTATCTGCACATCAAAGATTATTTCTCCCCGAAGCTTTCCATTAAACTTTTTGCTTCATATCAATATCTGATCGGTGCTTTCATCTTCATGCTCTGGATGGGGAAAATCATCCCAACCATTTTTGAAGGAGAAACACCTGTGGGCCTCGAACATTATACCACGTTGGTCATACAAGGGATGGATTTAGGCATCATTGTCCCTGTGGCATTTTTGTCAGCAACATTGTTAATCAAGAAAAAGCCCATGGGTTATGTCATTACCTCAGTGGTATTAGTGAAAGGATTTACCATGTTACTTGCCATTTCCGGGATGATGATCAATATGATGATCCACGAAGTGACAATGGAATTAATCCCGACCATCATGTTCTTCTCGTTGGCATTGATCTCAATCTTCATCTTCATCAAACTATTAAAACAAACGAATCCAAACCTCCAAAGCACTTAAGTGTGCTTTTCTTTTATCTACGATAAAAAAATTAAGTAAACCTCTTGACAACGTATCGACCCAGGATTAAAATATAAGTGAAATGGCACTCAAGGTGTTAGAGTGCCAAATTAAAAAGGAGGTCGTATTATGTTTGGATTAACACCCTTTAACAAACAGGTGGTTCGTTCAACATCCGAAAGAGATCCTTTTCGCGATATGATCGATGATTTCTTCAAAGATGACTTCTTCCCGATGCGTAGTCTTCGCTATGACACCTTCAAAATTGATGTGAGAGAAGAAGACAATGCCTTCATGATTGATGCTGATTTACCGGGTATCAAGAAAGAAGATATCAAAATCGAGTACCATGATGGCATGATGACCATTAGCATTGAACACGAAGAAACCAAGAATGAAGAAACTAAGACCTATATCCATCGCGAACGCAAGGCTTGCTCAATGACTCGTACACTTGATCTAGGAGACTTAGATGAATCCAATATTCAAGCTGAACTCAAAGATGGTGTGCTCTCTATCAAAGCACCTAAAGCAACCGTTGTCCAGAAGAAGAAACACATCGAAATCAAATAACGAACCCCAGTTAAAAAGGCGACATTCGCCTTTTTAATTTTTTATCGCTTTTTGCTTGTGCTAAAATAGGGATGAGGTGATACGATGCAATATTCTATGAAAGATTATCCTGCCCAAAAAGGATACATACCAGAATTCTATGAGATCATCGATTTTCTCAAAAAGAAGAATGAAGAGGGGTCCTTTCTTCCTTTTCATTGGAGTCGTTTTGAGTGGATGTTTGCACGTGATGGTTTTGATGCCGATAATCTCCCGTTTATCAAACGAATCTATCAGGATCATATGCTCGTAGGGTTATGCTTATTTGAAGATCGACCCACACACTATTTTCTGATTTATGATGATCAATCCACACTTAAGGTATACATCAAAGATTACCTTCAATCGATAGATTATCAAGGCGATCTCATCTTACCGCAAGATGATGAAATGATTTACCTTCTTAAGCAAATTGGTTATAAAGCAACCGATGATATTGATCCACTGAGTAAGTTTACGCTTCAAGACATTGAACTAGTTAAACCCGAGGGCTATGATATCGTTACACTAGCCTCTGATCCTACTATGAAGGAGGTTCAATATGCCTTATGGCGAGGCTTTAATCATGGCGATGATGTTCCTTATAATGAAGAGGATCTGATCTCACGAGATCACATGTTTTCATCCCCACATTTTAATCGACATTATGCCTATGTTGCAAAAACGGAAGAACACTTTGTATGCTTCGTCGGTATCTGGTATATGCCTGGAACAAAAACAGCATCACTCGAACCCGTTGCAACCGTCCCCGATCACAGACAAAAAGGCTTAGCAAAGGCATGTATCTACCATGCAATTAAGGCAGTTAAGGATGCCGGTGCAACAGAAATATATGTCGGATCCGACCAAATTTCATACCAAAAAATAGGGTTTTTTCCCTATGATCATTTCACGCGATACACAAAAAAATAAAGATAATTATTTATTGAATTCAACATGTAAAAACATAGATCAAAATGTGTCTACAATCGGTGAAAAACCCCTTGTTTTTTATATGCCAAAGCGTATAATGAAGGTGAGGTTATCCTCATACAAAAATGCAGCATTGAATGGTGCTGTAGACATGAACATATCATGACATTTTTCTTATCTGATGTCACCATATCGAAGGCCTAAATCACCATTTGGATGATAGAAAATCTTTGATGAAAGGTAGGTGACAAGATATGGCAGATAAGAAAGTTGCTCCAAAACCACAAGTTCAGCCCCAACAAGCTAAACCGGCTCCAAAGGCACCAGTACAACCTACAAAACCCGCTGGAAAGAAATAGGGCATGTATGATTTAGATTGACAAATGCTAGTACTCAGTACTGGCATTTTTTAATGTTGATGATTAGCCGTTGGCTAAATCAAAGTTCTTATAAAGATATAAAGCAAAATAGAGATCGAAGAAACCATCTTTATTGGATAGGTTATAACCGAGTTGATGGATGACATCCAAACGATATCGCACAGAGTTATAGTGAATATATAACGCATCCGCAGTATCTTTAGCATTAAATTTGCATTCAATATGTTTAAACAATGTATCGATTAACGGGGTACTATTTTTTTCTTGGTAATCGATTAAAGGTCTTAACTTTTCGAAAACATAATCTCTCAAACGGCTATAATCGATATTCTTTAATACATTTAATACTTTAATCTGATCTTCAGTAAAAATGTTGATAGACAAATTCTTTGTTTCAATATGGATGAGAGCTTCTGAGAGTTGAAAATAGATTTTCGCAATCTCGCTCGCTTCATGAATCTTGTTCGAATAAGCAATTTTAAACGTCAAATCTTTGTACTTCAACAAAAGGGTTTCATAAATGTTTTGGATGGTTTCGGACAAATTTATCGTCTCGATCGTATTGAGAATAAATAAAAGTTGATCATTTAAGAGCGTATAACGGAGTTCATCAGAATTAAGATGGAACTTATTAATGATAACCGTTCTTACATATTCAACCAAGTTGGGATTAATAATCGTTTTACTGTGATCTTTAAAAGTAAACAAGATAAGAGTTACCGGGAAAACAACATTCTAGTTATAACGTCTTGATGCTTCAATAAGCTGGGTGTTGGTGTAATTGGCTGATAAATTGGAGACGAAGTTGAGTAAAAATTGATTTTGTTTTAACGTGTTTTCAATCTTTTTTTGATGGATTAGAATGATCATCAGTTTAAAGATTTCAATATAATTGTGAAGGATATGTCGTTTATCGTTTTTCGCCATTAAAACATAGCGGTAAATCGGCTTGTCGTCGTAGATCACATCTTCTGAATAATAAAGTGTATCTCCCATCCGTTGAAATAGATGACGAGTGGTTTTCGATTGGTTAAAATAAAGCAGGAGCGACTCATGTGAATAGTATGTCTTTTTATTATCAAGATTTTGAATCAGAAGTTCTAAATCAGGAATTTTATCTACAATACTTAAAAGAGTCTTTGTCGAAGGTTCCTCATAGACCTGCTTCAAAAATTCAGAATAACTTGCATCAAAGGAGAAGTTCGTATAGTCTTGTCGTTGCAGTTCCGATAAGATGTTGTTAAAAAGAAGGGATAGATTAGCATCGTAATTTAGCGTGACGATAGGAATGTGTAATTCGTCTGCCATGTGAATGATCTCTTCAGGGATTAAGTCAATGTATCGATGCAGTTTAATAAGGATTCCAGCAGTCTCTTTGCGCGAAAGCGCATAGAGAAGGTGCTTGAACGTTTGAACATCCGCTTTGACGGGATAGAATGTGGTTAAAATCAGTGAATGTTCGATGATATAGTTTTCAAAGTCAGGTGTTTCTAGGATAGAGACACTTTCAAATGGGCGTTCAATAAATTCTTTGCCAGATAGAATATCATAAGATTCAAAAATCTCACGATCGAATAAATCTTTCAATGTTGTTTTCACACAGCTCACCTCATGTCTATTGTAACCTATTTGTAAAAAAATACAAATGACAAGCGTTTTATTTGTAAATCAAAGATAAATACAAAGGCATTGTCCATTGTGTATAATTGAGATACACGAGGAG
>JBBIMC010000004.1:21237-22461 GCA_037444605.1 Mycoplasmatota bacterium
TGGAATGGTTTCTTTGGTCTTTTTACCAATAACTTAACCAACATTCTTGTCATGGCAAGTCTCTTGTCTGTCGTGGTTGGATTACCTGGCAATATCGTCTATGGAAGAATTCTACCTGCCGTTGGTTTCTCCATCCTCTTATCTTCGATTTACTACAGTTTTATGGCAGTAAAACTCGCAAAAAAAGAAAATAGAAGCGATGTGACTGCGCTCCCTGCAGGGACATCGGTTCCTCACATGTTCTTGATCGTCTTCTTAATTATCGGTCCAGTCTATTGGGCAACCGATAATGCGTATCTCGCTTGGTCTGCCGGTTTAGTCTGGGCACTCCTAGAAGGTATTGTTGAACTTTTAGGTAGTTTCATAGGAATTAAAGTGCGCAAGATTTTACCAAGAGCTGCGATGCTCGGATCACTCGCTGGGGTTTCAATTACTTATATCGCGTTAAATCCAGCCTTTAGTGTCTTTGCGATTCCTTACATTGGACTCGTATCCTTAGCAATCGTCCTCTTAGGTTGGGTAGGTAAGGTCAAAATGCCTTTCAATATCCCTACAGGACTTGTGGCAATTATCATAGGTGTCATCATTGGCTGGTCCTCCGGACTCATGAGTGGACAAGCCTTAGTCGACAGTTTCTCGAACGTAACATTAGGTGCACCCATTCCAAGTTTTACCCGCTTCATTGATGGTTTTGGAGATGCCCTTCCCTTCTTATTCTCAGCGATTCCTCTAGGAATTTATAATTTCTTTGAAACCATTGATAACTGTGAATCTGCAGCAGTCGCTGGTGATAATTACAATACAAAAGAAGCGATGCTTGCTGATGGCGCAACCACCATTATCGGTGCGATCTTCGGTAGTCCATTCCCCACAGCAGTCTTTATCGGTCATCCCGGTTGGAAAGAAGCTGGCGCACGCATTGGCTACTCATTTGTTGGAGGTCTCGTCCTCTTTGTCTTAACGATCTTTGGCATGATTTCGGTACTACTCAACATTATCCCTGTCGTCGCAATCTTACCGATTCTGCTCTATATCGGTGTGGTCATCACCACCCAAGCATTTACCTCAGTTTCTCATAAATATGCACCAGCAGTTGTACTTGCGATCGTTCCATGGCTTGCAGACTGGACGAAGAATGCCGTCGATATCGCCGTCGGCGCTGCTGGAACGAACGCAGGAACCATTGGTTTTGATGTGCTAAACACTGCTGGACTCAATTATTTA
>JBBIMC010000004.1:22475-22718 GCA_037444605.1 Mycoplasmatota bacterium
GTAGTATTATCGTCGGAATGATCTTAGGTAGTATTGCGGTTTATGTGATCGATCATAAATTCGTTCACGCAACGATCACCAGTCTAATCGCGGCAGTCCTCACCTTCTTTGGCATCATTCATTCAGGTGTGGTCCAAATTAATGCCAACCTCGATATGACCATTGGTTATCTTCTCGTAGCCCTCATTTTTGGAGGTTACGCCTATATAAACTATAAAAAAGGAGAACAATATGAGAAAGTAT
>JBBIMC010000005.1:0-1724 GCA_037444605.1 Mycoplasmatota bacterium
AATAAAGGTGAGGTTTAACAAAGATGATATCGGCATCATGGCCAATCTCTAGTTTTCCTTTTTGGCGAAGTCCTTGAATCATCGCGACCCTTTCACTCATTTTATCGATGGCTTCATCACCCATCAACGCTCGCATGAGAGACAGTGAGGATTCAATTCCCCCTACCCCTAAAGGGATTTCTCTTAGCGTCGCTTTTTGTTTATCTTTCTTCATAAATGCACAGTGATCGGTGCCAATGGTTTGAATAGACCCGATATTTTTCTTCAAAAGTTCTTGTTCTTCCTTTGTCCGTAACGGCGGTGCAAAGGTATAAAGATAGCCTTGATCTTGATTCCAAACTGAAGCATCAAAAAGAAGGTACTGAGGGCACGTTTCTAGGAAAAGATGCGTGCCAATGATGTCTTGATATGACTGGATCAACGCCTCTAGCGTGAATCCAGAGGATAGGTGAACCATATAGAGATACCCACCCGTTTCTTTGACAAAAGAGGCGAGTTTAAGTGCTTCGTTTGTTTCAGCAAGACTCGGTCTTGATTTAAGTAAGTCTTTATAGGTATAACTCGGTTCTAACGTGATGAGCGCATCATTTTCAATATGTGCTAAGACTAAGAAATGATATTTCTTTGATAGTCTTAATAGCTCATAAATCGCCTCATCATCGGTTCTTCGGTTCGAATCAGAATAGGTTGTAAAAAGTTTTAATGTATGCATGCCGAGTGATTTCATCTTTTTGACATATTCTTCAAGATCACACTTGGGAGACTTGATGGTGGCGTGAAAGGTGTAATCGATCATCGAAGCTTCTGCTTGTTTTCTTCTCTCAAAATACGCTTTTTCTAGAGCATCCGGATGATCGGTGGGTTCGAGAAAATCGATGATGGATGTCATCCCTCCATAGAGGGCTGCACGACTTCCTGTTTCAAACGTATCCACAGATTTAATCCACCCAAGATCCAATTCAAAATGAACATGGGGATCGATCATTCCCGGAAGAACTTCAAAGCCTTTGACATCGATGATGCGTTCCGCAGGTAAAAGTTCATGGGAGATGTGGGCAATTTTTTCTCCATCTAAGTAAATATTTTTATATTGCCACGTGTGATTTTGATAGATACGTCCGTTAATAATGGCTTGATCATACATAAGGAATGCTCCTTTCTATAACATCACGCAGGTTCCATGGAGATGATAATGATCCATCACTTGATCGATAAATGAATCTCTGACTGTAAGGATAAGGTCGATGGATGCTCTTAGTGCTTCTTTGATTATGGCATCAAACCCCTGACCCGAAAGTTCCCATCGACCAACTTCATCGATATAGATGGGGTTAACCTTTTGCAAAATCATGTTTCGGTAACTCTCCATCATCTCTTGATAAATATCGATATCCACAAGATAAGGCCCGACCTTCATGGGGTGATCCTCACTTTTGATCGTACCTTGATGCGTGAGTAGGGATTTCGTTTCACCCGTCGATAACCTCATGGCGACAAATCCTAACACATCTGTTCCCTTCAGCTGTTTTAAAAGGGCAAATCCATCGCCTTGTTGATGTGTCATATAGTGCTCTAAGAGTCGTGTTGTCTTACCTGAATCTTGTTTACCAGTAATGAGTGTCGTCATGGTTTTTATCCCGCATATGGAGATGACCTTGTTTTTCATGTTCAATGACAAGGAGTTCACTGGCGATGGAGATGGCGATTTCTTCAGGAGAACCACC
>JBBIMC010000005.1:1734-11961 GCA_037444605.1 Mycoplasmatota bacterium
GATTGGTGAGTAAAAAAAGGATAGATCAATCTCTTTTCCAAAGGTAGCGTAGGTTGCTTGTAAATAGTCTTTAAGCTTTTCTAAACTACACATCATACCGACATATTTCGGTTTAAATTTCATCGCTAAAATGGTGTTGATCACATGATAGTCGTGCGTATGTGAAGGAGTACAGACAACGACTAAACTGTTGTCTTTGATGCCTTTTTCTTTGATGAAATCGGCAAACTTCTCATGATATGTCACATCTGCATCTTCAAACTTTTCGACGATGTGATCCCGTTCATCAATCATCGTGAGATGAAATTGAAGTGGCTTCAAGACTCTCGCGAGTGCTTGACCAACATGACCGCCTCCAAAAATATAGACATAGTTCTTATACCCGATAAACTCATAATAAAGCGTGACTTTTCCGCCACACACCATCGGTAGTGTGACGGTCTGATCAATCACTTTTCCTTTATCTAAAAGATATTTCTCGGTGAGATGCGTACGACTCTTGATCAATTTTTTCGCTTTTTCGATCGCGTAGTGCTCAAGCGCACCTCCACCGACCGTGCCAAAAAACTCGCCGCTTTCGCATACGAGCATTTTCTTTCCGACTTCAACAGGACCTTCTCCTTCTTTTTCAGTCGCTGTTACCAAAACCATATCGATGCCTTTGGCTTGATATTGTGCTATTTTTTGATAGAGATTTTGCAAAGTCATCACCTCATTTGATTTCGTCTAATGAATAAAATAGGTCGCAAGCATCGCGAGAATCATCATTCCTAAAGAGAATGCTAAACGAGGATTCCATGTCAACGTCACACGTTTTTGAAGCTTTATCCATCCTAGATAAAGCACTATCAAAAAGAGTGCTCCCATACTGCCATAGACCCACATGAATTCGATGGTCGCATCCATCGAGGCAAGCTGTGGAAAATTAAATCCTGTGAGTTGATGATTGATGACGTTGTTGACTAAAAAGAGTCCTCGCCATAAAAATGAAACCAATCCTAAAGCGAGTATCGTGATGCCTTGAGGTGATTTTTTAGCGATAAAGACGACACCCACCATGACAAGTGATTGAATCATGATAGCAATCATCGGATTATATGTTTTGATCGGTAAAAGACCAGGCATCAAGAAATTGATGGATTTGATGGAAGCAGCGATCAGTCCAATCCACATGAGTGACCATGGACTCTTGAGTTTTTTCTCTGCCATCATTAAAATGATCGCAGCGAGTGGAAACATGATACTTCCCGAAATTAAGATGGGTAAAAAATGAAGTGCATAACCTAGAGTTGCTTCAAGTAAGCCCCAGATTGAACCAAAGAATAGTAGAGTAGCTAACTGTTTTCTCATTTATGTGTCTCCTTTTGTTTTTGAATGGCTTGATAGATTTTTTCAGGTGTGATCGGTAAATCGACGATACGAACGCCACATGCATGATAGATCGCATTGGCTAATGCAGCTGGAGGTGTATCAATCCCGATTTCACCGACAGATTTCGCACCAAAGGGTCCAGAAGGTTCATAGGATTCGGCAAACTCTGTTGAAAACTTCTTGACATATTTGGCATTAGGAATCTTATATTCAGCCATGTTGTTCGTGATCAGATGTCCATCTTTCTTATATTTCACGGCTTCAAGTGAAGCCATACCGATGCCTTGCATCAGACCACCTTCGACCTGTCCTCGTGCAAGATGAGGATTGATGGTGGTTCCACAATCAACGACGGATGCATAATGCAAGATCTCATATTCAAACGTCTTGGTATCCAGTTCAATCTCCACATAACCCGCCATAAAGGGCGGTGGTGATTTGTGTCCGACATAGGATTCGGTCACGGTCAGTTGTTTTTGATCATGGTTATAATAAAGTCGATTGGATAAATCGCTTAGTGAGATCTCTTGATCCCCGGATTGAAAATGATGTCCATCAAAGCTAATCGTATCACTATCGACATGAAGCGCTCTTGCGGCTTCTTCATGAAGGGCTTCAAGCATCTTAACTGCTGCTTTATAGACCGCATTACCTGAAACATAGGTGGTACTTGATGCATACGCACCCGTATCAAAAGGTGTCAAATCTGAATCTGAAGAATACACGATTACTTTATCGACGGTTGTCATCAGGACTTCAGCAGCAATCTGCGCTAAAATCGTATCGCTTCCTTGTCCGATGTCGGTGGCACCGACCATAAGATTATAAAAGCCATCATCGTTTAACTTAATCGTGGCTGCTCCCATATCAATATAGGGGATCCCACTGCCCTGCATGGCAATCGCCATTCCGACACTGCGTACTTTATCTTTGCTGATCTCTCGTTTCGGATAAAGATGATCCCATCCGATCAGCTTAGCCCCGCGTTCCAAGCAATACTCGAGTTTGCATGTGTCCATCATCATCGCGGTTCCTTCAGTACCTTCACCCATGATGGCGAAAATAGGACTTGTTTCATTTTCCTTCATCATGTTCATTCGTCTTATATCCAGAGGACTCATGCCAAGTTGATGGGACAGTTCATCAATGATGGATTCTAAGGCGAAGTTTCCTTGAATCGCCCCATAACCTCTAAAGGCACCTGCGGGAGTATGATTGGTATAGACCACTTGACCCGCGAAGCGGACCGCGTCGACTTTATTATAAAGAGGGAGTACTTTGGACCCCGTCACCATAAAGACGGTGAGTGCATGTTCCCCATAAGCCCCTGTATCGGATAATACAAAACAATCAATGGCTCGAATTTTCCCGTTTTTCATCGCACCAATCTTCATCGTAATCTTCATGGGATGACGACTGTAGGTTGATTCGTATACTTCTTCACGGGTATACACGATTTTCGATGGTTTCTTGGTCATCATCGTGACAAGAGCAACAAACATTTCTCCGTGCAGTGCTTGTTTCCCACCGTAGCCACCGCCGACACGCGGTTTGATGACGCGGATTTTTGAAATGGGAATACCAAGGGTTTGTGATAGGATTCTTCTGACATGAAAAGGTGTTTGTGTGGAACTATAAATCACTAAACGATTTTGATAGTCAAGACGAGCATTTGCGGTATGAGGTTCAAGCATTGTGTGTGCTTGTGCTTGGGTGGTATAGGTATTTTCCACCACGACATCACATGTGGTCATGACATGATCGACATCACCCACGTGCATTTTGTACTCAGCGGCTTGATTCTTTTTTGGCTGAAAGCCAATGGGAAACATCTCACAGATTCCTTCTTCTGGATGAATGATGGAAGGATGGCCATAGGCATGATCCATATCTAGAACAGGTTCTAAAATGTCATAGGTCACTTCAATTAACGATAAGGCTTGATTCGCAATTTTTTCATTGACGGCTGCCACGCAGGCCACTTCATCACCGACATAGCGAACGTATTCATCTAAGACGAACTTATCATGAGGTGAAGGTTCAGGATAGCCCTGACCTGCACGGGTGAATGATTTTCTTGGAACATCCTTATGTGTTAAGACGAGTTCAACACCGGGAAGCGCTTTGGCTTTTGAGGTATCGATTGAAGTGATTTTTGCAAAGGGGTGAGGACTTCTTAATATCTTAATGATCAGTGATTTAGGTTCTGCTAAATCATCGGTATAGGCTTTTCTACCTAACAAAATTCCTTTTCCATCCACCGATGGAATCTTTTGATTGACAGCTTTCATTTTTTCACCCCCAGATAATCTTTAATGGCCTTAAACTGGGCTTGATATCCCGAACAGCGACAAAGATTTCCAATAATGTAGTGTTTAATCTCATCATCTGTTGGATTCTTTAGTTCCTTTTTAAGTGCATAGATGGTTAAGGCAATCCCTGAGTTACAAAAGCCGCATTGATCGGCTCCTTCATGACCAAAAAGATCAGCGATCACTTCGATCTCATCTTGGATACCTTCTACGGTGGTCACGTGTTTACCTTCCATGGATAAGGTGAGTAAACTGCATGATAACATCGGTTTATCATCAACAAGTACCGTGCATACCCCACAGCTGGAGGTATCACATCCGCGGCGAACACTGATCATTTCTTCACCACGAAGTGTATCTAATAGGTATTCATCGGGTTTTGCATCATAATAGATCTTCTTCCCATTTAAATGGAAGGATACCATCATTTGGAATACACCTCCTTGAGTCCTCGTGCAATATAGGTTTCAGCCAGTAATTTTCTATAGGATTCCGATCCCCGATCATCCTCACCAAAACGGAGTTCTTGAACCCCTTGTTGAGCGACTTTTGTAAAGAGGTCTTCATCAAAAGTCTTTGAATCCTTTAACAGTTTCATCGCTTCAGTGGTGAGTTTTGCGCGCTGAGGTCTTCCCCCAACCGCAATCTTCGTTTCTTTTTCTTTAAAGATGGCTACATTGACCACACAGAAGTCATTGATCACTTGTGAAACCTTTTTGAAGTATCCGTGACCTTCTTGTTTTTCGATGATCAGATGGGTGAGTATTTTTGTACGATCCCCTTTATCTTCTAAAAAAGTTTCAAGTGGTTTGATTTCATCTGGGTATAACTTCACAGAAGCATTTAACGTGAGAAGCGGTGTCAAGATATCTGAAAATGAGAATTTGCTAAAAATAGAGCCCCCAATGGTTGCGATATGTCTAAAGTTAACCCCCATAATCGATCCTAATGCTTGACTTAAAAAACCATCCCCTAAGGCCTTGATGCACTGATGAACCTCCATGTCTCTTAAGGTCGTGAGGGCACCGATGGTAATCTGTTTTTCATCTTCTTCAATCGCACTTAATCCAAGTTTGGATAGATCAATCAATTGATTGAGTGTGCGATTATTATACTTCATCCATGTCCCTCCTCCTAAAAGTGCATTTTTAGGATTTTCTTTGAGACGTTGATGGGCATCCTCGAGTGAGGTTGCCACATAATATTCTTTCACATGCACCATATTATTCCTCCTTTAAACGTTTGATCTCTTCATAGATCGCTTGTGTGTCAATATCGATTAAAATATGGGGATCATTCACGTCAATCGTTTCAAATCCCATGCGATTCCTAAAATCTTTGAGTGTTCCGTCACTGGGTTCTCTTTTCAACCTTGTGATCATCATTTTCTTAATCATAAGGGGATGCCCTCTTTTTCCTTCGTAACTGGGGACACAAAGTTGACTTTGGCATTGAAGGAGTGCTTCATAGGTTGTTCCAGCGACAAAAGGACAATCTCCGGGAAGCAAAAAAGAGTCTTCATGCGTCATGAAAACTCCTTTTTTAATCGATGAAAACATGCCTTTATCATAATCCGCATTAAAAACACATGTCACCATTGGATCATGTTTGACGAGTGATGAAATGGTGTCATTGTCATGTCCTGTCACGATAAAGATGTGCGTCACATAAGGACGCATGCCATCAATCGCATGTTCAAGTAAGGTTTTCCCTTGAATCTTAAACAACATCTTATTGGACTGTGCTCGACTTGAATAACCTGCTGCTAAGATGACTCCTTGTGCCATAAAAGCGCCTCATATCTTTATTTTAAAACAAGGGCTTCATCGGGTTGGATAAGAAAAATCATGCCTTTGCGTTTCGCACGTTTTTGAAAAGAATGTCTTGTCTATAGCATAGCACTATATGAAAAAATAAACAACACTTTATGAGTAAAGTGCTGTTTGATCTTATCATGAAGATGATTGTCCCCTTTAGCGACATCTATAAAGTACTTGATCTCAATGTTCGATGATTATTGATTATTCCTTGGGTTGTTGGTGACGAGATTATACCCATGATAAACCTGATTCAGTATCATTAGTGGACTGAGTATTTTTCAAACAGATGACTCAAATCGTTCATATTCATACCGATCCACGATGACCTGCCTTCTCTTTGTCCCATTCATGATTTTATTCCTTAATAAGATTGTGTAACTGCACATTTTTATAAATGACTTCTTTGCCTAATTGTTCAGAAACAATGAAACCTTCTTTTTCTAGAAGCTTTAAATACTTTGTTGCAGTTGCTCTAGAAATATTCAAGTTTTCTCTAAAGAACTCATTTTTGGTATACATGTAAGAAAACAAATGCTCGACTATTTCATAACGATAAATATCTGGCAATCGTTTTTTCATCATTTCTTTTGTTAACTCTATCGATTGGTTGATTCTTAATATGAGATTGATCGTATTGATGGAAGTTTCAGAAACACCTTTTAAAATGTATACAACAAATTCATTTATATTTTCTATGTCCTCATTGCATTTTTTCAAAAGAGCATAATATTGTGCTTTATTTTCCATGATGTACTTACTTAAATAGAGTATAGGTTCAGATAGTTTCTCCTTTAACACTAAATACAAGATATTCAATATTCTTCCTGTTCTACCATTTCCATCATAAAAAGGATGAATACTCTCAAATTGGAAGTGGATTAAAGCCATTTGAATCAGTGGGTCGTAATCATTATTTTGATTGATGAATAACTCAAGATTATGCATGAGCTCACGAATCTCCGTTTCATTTTGTGGAGGTGTGTGTACAATTTCATTGGTTTTATCGTTAATGATGACTGTTCCAGGAAGTATTCTTATCCCACCTTTATTCTGTTCGATGACATTTTGAATTTCGACAAGTAGATTTGTGCTGATAAATCCTTTTTGTCTCATGATTAATAATCCACGATCGATTGCATGCTTATAGTTGATAACTTTTTTGGGTTTTCCTCCAACAGGTGTCTTTGAGACAATCTCTTTGAATATTTCATCATATGTCGTCATAATATTTTCTATCGCTGATGAGTCTTTCGATTCACTGAGATTGATTAAACTCAAAACGATTCCAGGGTTTGGAAGTATTCTAAGCATTCCTTTTAACTCGCCTATATGATGGTTTGCAGTATTGAGTTCTTTTAGTATTTCTACCTCGTTTAAGTTTATGTGAAAGGGGAGTTTATTCACAATATCACCTCATGACTAATTTATCTCTATTTTTATCCTCGTCATCATCTTATCACACATAATTAGTCACGTCAAGACTTCGAGGATAGTTTGTTGTTTATTTTAGTCACGTTATGAATCATTGTGAGTTTTTTTTGTAAGAACTTGGTTTTTTATTCAATTCAACACCAATCCAAATCATGTATTGGATTTTGTTGAGTATAGCGCACGTGTTGATGCTTGATGAGAGAAAAAAGAACCATTCATGATGAACGGTTCTTCTAAAGATTAATTATCGTAGGTTAACCCATACCCAAAGGGGAATAGGTAATCGTTGGGGTTATAATTCGCTGAATTCGAATTTTGACCAAATTTGGTGGAATCATAATACCATACAAATGGTGTTTTTCCTGTGAAATTATAGTCGCCAAAGAATACATCAGCAATCCCATTGCCGCCTTCACTGCCTGGTAACCATGCAGCGACAAAGGCATCAAAGTGTTGGAGAATGTTATTGATGAGTAGAGGTCTACCAGAGAGCAAGATCCCGACCACATTCTTGCCAGCAGCTTGTGCATTTTGGGCAATTTGAATGGCTGCAGCATTTCCTGGGTGTGCTCTTCTTCCTGTAGTAATACCTAAATCTTGATCATCACCATGATATTCAGCATAAGGCGTTTCAGCTAACACAACAATGACTGTATCTGCTTGTGAGATATCGGTCACTAATGATCCTGTCGATCCGATTAATGCTTCAGCAAAGCCATCGTAGATGGTGGTAGCTCGAGCTTCTTTTCGATATTGAGCAAAGCCAGCTTGTGCACCACTTTCGGGATCCACTGCACCTTGCCATCCCAAAGACCATCCTCCAAACATTAAACCAAAATCATCAGCTCCTGGTCCAACGATTGCAATCTTTTGATTCTTCGAAAGAGGAAGGGAGTTATTGTTGTTTTGTAAAAGGACAAGTGATTTACGTACTGCTTCTCTTGCTACATCCAAATGCGCTTCATCCGCGAGCAATTCAGGTTGATATCTGAAAATATCTTCTGTAAATAAACCACGCTTGTACTTAATCGTTAAAATTCGGCGAACTGCATCATCGATTCTCGATTCAGAGATATCGCCATTATTGTATCCTGCAAGGATATCATTATAGGCAGCTTTCCAATCGTTAGGTTCCATGAGCATGTCTACCCCTGCGTTGACTGAATCGACAACTTGATCATAATGACTTCCTGGTAGTTGATGAATCGCATCATAGTCAGAAATAATAAATCCTTCAAATCCCATTTCATCTTTTAATACAGTTTGAATCCAATATTCAGATCCATGCATTTTCGCTCCTCTGATAGAAGAGTAAGAAATCATGATAGTATCCACATCTGCATCAATCGCTTCTTGATAGGGAGGTAAGTGAATGTCTCTAATTTGTTGATCCGTTAAGAGTGCATTGCCTTGGTCAATACCGCCTGAAGTTCCACCATCCGCGACAAAGTGCTTCGCAGTGCCGCTAACGCCGGCATCTTGTAAGCCTTCAATGAAGGAGGCAACAAGCCCTGAGACTAACGCGGTATTTTCACTTAAACTTTCATAGGTTCTACCCCATCTTGCATCCTGTGCGATACTGACTGCGGGAGCAAACGTCCAAGAAATTCCAGTTAATCTTGTTTCAATCGCGACAACTTCACCGATTCTTCTCATAAGTTCAGGATCATTGGCCGCACCAAGTCCGATGTTATGAGGGAATAATGTAGCATTAAGTAAGTTATTATTTCCATGAACCGAATCCGTACCAAAGATAATGGGGATTCCAGCTGAACTTTCTTGAGCGCCTAATTGATAAAGGACATACATTCTAAACCAATCATCGATATCATCACCTGGGATCGATCCACCTCCATTGAGGACTGATCCTAAATTGTAATCTCTGATATCAGAAGGTGAGACACTCCCGCGTTCACCTTGAATCATTTGACCCACTTTTTCTTCAATGGTCATGGTTGATAATAAGGTATTGACATAGGATTCCATATCGGTCAAGTCAGGTGCTGTCCATACGGCACTTCCAGGGTTATCAAATTCTGTGATAATTTCAAACGATTCAACGATCTTGATTTCTTTAAAGATAACTTCACCGAGTTCGCTTGCTGAAATGTCTCCTAGGAAGATATTGAATTTTCCATTATCATAATCGCCATCAGAGATGGCATATCCAGTGAATGTTTGATATTCACTGGTGAGTGAAAGTTTTTGTTGAAACATACGTGTTTGATCGTTACGTTCAAACGCAACACCAATTTCTCTACCACTCGCAACATTGGTTTTTGCTGTGATGGTAAAGGTGTAGCGATACCCCGCGATAAAGTCAAAGCCTTCATAACCAAAGAGTGTTTCCCAGTCCGTTGATGTCACACGTGTCACATTCACTACTAAGATGGGATAACTTCCTTCCATCTCTGAGTTCATCGTCATATTTGACGCTCCGATGGATGTTTTGACTAATCCTGTTGTCTGGTAGGTATCCCAGGTAAAATCAACAGGTTCAACATATTCAATCACGGTAATATCAATGACTTCGGAATGAGTTCCAAAATCGCTATCGATATAAGTGATAATCACCTCAAAGTCACCAAGTTGTGAAATCTTGCCATCCGTGATCACAAGCGTGGTGGTGATCATGCTTTCTAAGACAGCAACATTGCCTAAGATGCTGTTGTCAATTTCAAACCATGTGGTAAAATCAGGCGCATCATCGCCTAGATATAACACATTGGTCGCTTCTTCAGTTACTGTAATTTCGGTGGTATTGGTAGGTGTTTCTTGATCTTGACACGCGGTGATTCCAAGTACCAGCAAAAATAACATCGAAACCAGTAGTATTTTTTTCATTCATTTTCTCCCGTTTTATTTTTTTATCGACATCATGCCCATAGGGATTATATCATACATTTTTGTAAACTAAAACGCTTTCGTAACTAGTTTTTAATCTTTTTATGTGTGATTATAAGAAAAAGCCCCAAGAGGCTTTCTTAAACGTTGTATATGTTTATTGTTATCGATTGTTACTTCAAGGTTTCCTTCTTCACCTGTAATTTTGATCAAAGGGTGATTTGCCAACTCGTTTAATTTTGATTTTGTGTTCTCAATTTGTTATTCGAAGTGTATGGATTCAAACAAGTGTACGATTCCATAAATATCTTTGGTTACTGCATCAAATATTATGTTAAGATCAACGTTACCGTATTCATGTACTATACGATTTCGCAGCCCAATAATATTTTCCAAGGTATAATGGAGTGTTTGTCCTTAAAGGACGTGGTCAATTTCTTTATATGTTC
>JBBIMC010000005.1:11979-20621 GCA_037444605.1 Mycoplasmatota bacterium
GTCAAGTAATAACTCATCTTTTTGAAAAGAATCTCTATTGGATTGATACAATTTCGGTAGGTAAAGTACTCCCTCAAGGAAAGTCGCCATGTTATGCGCTGCATATTAACAAATTACATCTACTTATGATACGACTCGTTGTATCACTTTTAGTTGTAAATTTTTATGCTAGATTTATCATTTACCTAGCATTAATTTGTTAATGTGTTTTCTGGCTATACTTTTTTGAGTAATGGGAATCCTTTTACTTTTTTGATAATATAATTTACCAGTTTGTCTATCATAAATATAATAAAGAAATATAGGGGCAAATGCTTGTAACGTATTTGTCAAAGCAACAGCCGATTTGTTTAGTTCTTCAATACTCTGTAAAAACTGATTATCTACTTGATCTACTATATTAGTAAATACAGTCACTTGAAAGTTTGCCCTTGGTTTTTTCTCATTATCTACAATTTCTGCTGCAGCAACCAGTTTCGAGTGTAGTAGCTTTTCCATATCATCATTAACAACTTCATTAAAGATTATCAAACCAAGATATGAATCAATCACTTGTACTGATTTCTTGTAGAAAATGATATCATTAGT
This sequence comes from Mycoplasmatota bacterium, assembly GCA_037444605.1. Classification (GTDB taxonomy): domain Bacteria; phylum Bacillota_I; class Bacilli_A; order Acholeplasmatales; family Acholeplasmataceae; genus Peloplasma. The sequence continues at coordinate 12,568 of JBBIMC010000005.1, forward strand.
AATACGCTTGTTATATTTCAATTCTTCTAATTGAGAAATAATCGCACCTTTAGATAAATTCACATTTATTGTGTCAAACTTCCACTTCTCAGTTTTCTTATCTAACTTATCATAATTCGTGTTAAACTCAAATCCTGTGAGTTCTTTGAAGTTCTTCCAAAGGACAATTAGTCCTAATACCATTAAAGGAAAAAAACTAAACCCAAAAGTATTAACAACCCATCTTGGTACGTCCTCATTGTCTTGTAATATCGCTGCAGTTACTAATGAAGAAAAGCCTAGTAACATCAACAACATTACAATAACTATCGTAATCACATATTTCTTTTTACTCATTTTTCCCCTCCTCAAATCCTCTTTGTATAAATGGTTTTGCTAATCTTCCCAGACTAAATGATACCTTATCAGTTCTAATTTCCGTGGTTGTCAAGTGCTCCATTTTATCATAGTGATATTCAATCTCATCATAAGAGATTTCATAACACCCTATATCTTTTAGTGTTCTGTTCAAATTATTGGTAATCCTCAAATTACCTCTATAAAAATACAACATTACATCTTGATTTTTAAACCAACTATTCGTACAATCATAGCACTTAGTAACTCTATAACTACCCTGAATTTTATATCTACTAAATTTCTTTCTATTCACCTTATGAATCATTTCCTTGGTTACAATCGGCAAATCAATTAAGTGCAAATTGTTTGGATATATCTTAAATCTTAAAAATACTAAATAACCAGACAAAAACAGTGTACCAATTATATAAATAACAACAATCACGATTTTATAACCTATCCACAAATCATTGTATCCTGGAAGCACTTGTGTAAATCCTACAGATCCAATGATTAATACAACTAATATAAATGTAAAAGTATCTAAAATTCTGTGGATAAGATACTTTTTTTTATCTTTACTATTAAGTTTAGCAATCCTTAATCTTCGCAACTTTATATAATCTCTGTAATTCCCAATAGGTTTTATAAACCTCATTAAACCCCTCCTTTGGTATGAAATCCATGTATAGTTGTATCACATTCTAAACGATTAATATGGCTTTGTTATGCTCTCTATAACATACTTGTCATTTATTTGTGATACGGCTCAATGTATCACAAATCACACAGTTTCTTCTTTATCAATTCTCTTTAACAAATCATCGGTGATCTCTTGATACATCTTCGCATCAATCTTATACTTCCAACGATAAATCACATACGAGATTAAAATCAAAAGAAGGGGGATAATGATCATCGCGGAGCGTAGACTTAATAACATACTTTCAGTCACATTTGAACTGATCAATGCGCGAGCATCTTCAGTGGATAAGTTAGGGTTCGCTGCTTTCGCATCGGTCAGAGGTTTTATGACTTTCTCATTTAACCCTGAAAACGCGAGTGTCATCGTCACCACAAACGTTTGAACAGCGGTTGCTAATTTAGTGACAAACGGATTGATGGCGAACACGATCGATTCATTTCTTGTCCCTAATCTCCATTGACCGTATTCAATCGTATCTGCAAGCATAACCAATACGAGCACTTGAATAAATCCTTGTCCACTAAACAAAATGAGTCCAGCAAGACCGATAAAGACCATATTCATCGGTAAAAGATATCCCACACTCATGAAAAGGATGTAACCCACAGTGATCATCGCAATCGCGATTAAATACAGTTTTTTACGACTGATTCGCTTCATTAACGCTGGGAAAATCCCCAAAGCAGTCAATTGACTGACCGCTAAGATCGCAGAAAACATCGTAAATTCTGCCCCACCGTACTTATTAAAATCATAATTGAAAAAATAAATACCAAGCGCTGTCGTGATGAAGTATCCGACATTAAATAAGAAGATAGCAACAATGATAACGACAAGCTGATCATTCTTAAAGATAATCTTGACCATATCTAAAAGTGTGGTCTTTTTATTATCTGCTTGTGTGATCTTATTTTTTGGTTGTTTCACAAAGAAGAAGACCATCACTTGAGAGATCACAAAGATCACACAAATGACAAGGGCGATAATGGAGAATGCTTGTTTAGGTCCACCCCCAAAGTTTTGATAAATGATGGGGACGAGCGCGATGGTTAAAAACATGCCGACACTCGCGAAGATTCTCGCTAATGCCCCAATCGATTCTCTTTCTTTGGGATCGGTGGTGAAACTTGGATACATCGACCAATAAGAGATATCATTCATGGTAAAGGTCATGCCCGAAAGAACATAGAGAATGCCAAAGACAACAACAAACGCGGTACCACTTAATCCTAAATCTTGAAAAAGAAGGTAAAACACAATCGCGGAGCTGATCGCACCAATCAAAATCCATGGTTTGAATTTCCCAAAGCGTGATTTGGTATTATCAACGATGGTTCCCATCATGGGATCGTTGATGGCATCCCATACTCTTGCGATTGCGATAATCGTTCCAATAGAGATCAATTGCCAATTTTCAACACCGAGGGCATCCGTTAAGAAAACGATTAAGAAATTGGCATAAAGTGCATACATCATATCGCGTCCAATACCACTCATGGCATAGACATACTTACTGGATTTGGTCATCTTTTGTTCATTCATCCTTGCATTACCTCTTCTTTTTGTCTTAGTTTTTTAAGTCCTTTGAATACATGTCCATTCATCATATCGACCAGTCCTTGGACTTGGGTAAAACTCACCTTTCCTGCGGAGAACAAACTCAACATGTGCAAGGGTGTCTCCATCACCGTTTTTTTCGCCATTTCAAGAAGGTCAGGACTCATGTCTTTGGCTTCTTTGATGGCTTGTTTAACAATCATCTTTCCAATCAGATACCCCATCACGGTATGTCTTGTATCATCTAAGGTTGATGATAAAGAATAGGGGCGTTTTCTTTTAATACTTTTTGGAGGAAGGGGGAAGGGGATCAGTTTTTGAAAATCTGAAGGATCATAGGTGTATTTATGATAGCTCATTTTTGGATGATGCACTTCTTCACCTAAAACCTCGATATCAAACGTTTCAATCTCGTGCTGGCAATCTTTTCCAATAATGATCTGATAGATTCCCTTTTCAACGATAAATCGTTTCTTATAAAGATCATAGTACTTGAAATCTTCAAAAGGAATGTTTATCGTAACGGATGTTGATTCACCAGGATTGAGTTCAATCTTTTCAAAAGCTTTGAGTTCACGTCGTGCTTTGTAGACCGTAGACTCATTGTTTTGAAGATAGATTTGTACGACTTCTTTACCTTTATAGTTACCTGTATTTTGAATCGTCATCTCAATTTCTACATGATCATCTTTGGCTTCAACGCGGATGTTGTCATAACTAAATGTCGTGTAGGAAAGACCGTAACCAAAAGGATAGCGTACTTGCTGATTGAAGGTTTGATAATAACGGTATCCGATAAAGATGGATTCATCATAATAGACGGCGTGATTATCGGTGGTGAGCTTGACATTGCATTGATGAATATCATCAATCCATGTCTCAGCGAGTCTTCCAGATGGATTGGCTTTCCCGTAAAGAAGATCAAGGATAGCTCTGGCTGACCCTTGCCCCCCTAGGTAGGCAATCAACAAACCTTTGAGATAATCATGTTCGAACGACACATTCATCACCGAACCGCCTAATGCAACACCGACGATCTCTGAGTTGACTTCGTGGATTTTCTTAAGAAGATCCACTTGTTTTTGTGGGATGTTTAAGTGTTTACGATCAAAACCTTCCGCTTCTTCTTTTTCGGGAAGTCCAAAAAGATAGATAATCTTATCCACATCTTTGGCAAGGCGCAGTGCTTCTTTTTCAAGTTCAAGATTGTCCGTTTCATCTAAAGCATATCCCTTAGTGTAGGCAACTTGATTCGAGTATTCCCCACAGATCGCATCGATCTGTTCGATCTTGGTGGGATTGATGTGGCTAGAGCCAGCGCCTTGATAACGGATGTTTTCCCCAAATCCACCCACGATCAAGACTTTTTCAGAGGTCTTCAAGGGGAGGATGTGTTGATTTTTAACTAGAACCATGGATTCTCTGGCAATCTGGACCGCTTTTTCGTGATGTGCTTCAGGATCAAAGGTTTCGTTCTCAAACGTTTTGTATTTCTTTACCATATCGATGATACGATCTGATGATTTGTTGATCGCCTGTCGAACGGCATCTTCTTGGCTTTGTGCTAAAATCTCCCGTGTACGATAGCCCATCGATGATGGCATCTCTAAATCGGTTGTGGCTTTAAGGGCATTCACGCGGTGGTGAATCGCACCCCAATCGCTTACCACAACACCATAATAGTTCCACTCTTTACGTAAAACTTGAGATAAATAAGGGTGTTCAGTCGCGTAATGTCCATTGATCTTGTTATAACTTGCCATCACGGTTGCTGGATTCTCTTTGATCACACGCTCAAACGCTTTTAAATAGATTTCTCTTAACGCACGTTCATCGACGATGGAATCAGAGGTGAACCGATAGGTTTCCTGGTTATTAGCAAAAAAGTGTTTGACCGAGGTTCCTACGCCCTGTTCTTCGATCGCACGCACGAAGTGCGCCGCGAGTTCTCCTGCTAAATAGGGATCTTCTGAGAAGTATTCAAAATTTCTCCCACAAAGCGGTGAGCGTTTCATGTTGATCCCTGGACCTAAAATGACATTGACCCCCAGTGCTTTAGCTTCCTGTGCCATCGCTTCACCCATGCTTTTTAGTAGTTCTTTGTCAAAACTACACGCCAAAAGACTCGCCGTGGGAAAACACGTCGCTGGAAAACTGCCTTTGGCACCTAAATTATCTGTGGACTCGATCTGTTTTCTTAATCCATGAGGGCCATCGGCCATCATGAGTAAAGGGAGACCCCCGATGGGCTTAGTATGCCATACGTCAAGTCCATCTAATAATTGGGCTTTTTCTTCTAAACTGAGTTTCATAACACATTAACCTCTTCAAGGATTACGTATGGACCCGATTCAATCTTGATCCATCCTTTGCCTGCTTTATTCGCTTTGATATAAAATCCTATGGCACCACCCAGTAAAGATCGTTGACTCGGTCCGATCAGTTCAATCACTCCTTCGGTTGTGATTGTCACAGGATCAAATGCATAGGTGAGTAGTTCTTGATGTTGATCCACTTTTTTGATGACATATCGTTTGACATCATAGGTGTCTGAAACGGTTAACTCTTTATCGTTATGCTCTAAAACTAAATCACATGTCTTTAACGATTCTTTGGTGATCACTTTCATTAACGTATCGTTTTTATAACCTTCAAAACGATACACCGTTTCCTTAGAACCCCATCCTGTCATATAGGTATAAAACAGGCGTACGGCATCATCATAACTGCGCTTATATTTCTTTAAAATATAGAGCATCTTCAGTTTAAACTTTAAGGGGAGATGATTGCCGTAGATGGCAGCAGCTTTTAACACCGATTTGGTGATTTCTGCATCTTTTTCTGTCATTTTTTCTTGGTTTTTAAGTGTTTCTCCGATGTAGTCATCAATGACTACAGGAGGATGATTCAAATGCGGATATCGTGTTTGATTCGGATAAAACGTCTTGATAAAGACATCGTTTTTATAGAGTTTGACATAATCAAGGTTCGTCAAGATATAGATATCACCCAGATTACCTGCAGGATGATCCCCTAAGTTCATGGATGATGTGACTTCCATGAACACGCCATCTTCGACTTGGCTTTGATACGCATAGCTTGCGACTTTAGGAATGCGAAACATATCGAGAACGCCGTGATAACAAATCTTATCTCCACTGCCAAACTCTTTATGGGTATTGTAATCAGCAAAAACCCAACCGATCGCTCCGGCGATCTTTTTTTTAAGATCTTTTGCATCATTCATGACATTCAAATGTCTTAATAGATGTGAGATGCGTTTCTTCTCATCATCAAAACGTTTGGTGGGAAACATATGTCCATTATATTCAGTGACGAGATAAGGGACATCTCCGATAATCTTCTTCTTATCTTCAACACCTGCATTATTGCCGGTATGTGAGAAATCGTTATACGTATAAACATCTTCTAAGAATTCGCTTTTGGCGAAGTTTCTAACCCCTCCTGTGGGTCGTGTAGGGTCTAGGGAACGCGCAAGTGTATTGGCTTTTTGATAGAAATCATGATCATCCGCAGATTCGTTAATACGAACTCCCCACATGATAATGGATGGGTGGTTTCTGTCACGTTCAATCATCGCTTTTACATCGTGTAAGCTTTGTTCCTTCCATGATTCATCGCCGATGTGTTGCCAGCCGGGGATTTCTTCAAAGACTAAAAGACCAATCTCATCACAGCGTTTTAGAAAATGGGGAGAGACGGGATAATGAGAGGTGCGAACGATGTTGCACCCCAGTTGATATTTGAGGATATCCGCATCTTCTTCCTGCGCGGATTTAGGCATCGCATAACCGACATAAGGATAGCTTTGATGGTGATCGAGACCTTGTAGAAAGACTTTCTTCCCGTTCAAATAAAAGCCATCTTTCTCAAACTTGGCTTCTCTGATTCCAAAAGAAAAGCTATAGGTATCGCGACTACGTTTGTGTTTATACTCTAAGACAAACTGATACAAAAAAGGATGATCGAGATCCCATAATATGGCATCAGGCACGCTGAATGGATAGTCGATTTGAGGCTGGTTTAGATTGAAAATTTCCGTCCAAATGATCTCCTCTTCTTGTTTTAGATGGACGGTTAGCTCACCTTCACCCACACTTGAAGTTACATGAAGTATGAGATCTGTGACCTTCTTTTGTTCGACATATGCATCAATGATATACGCCTCATCCGTGACGATCAAATTCACTTCACGGTAGATACCTCCATAGCCTAAATAATCGACCACACCACCAAAGGGTGGGATCGATGGATCTTCTGATGTATCCACTAAAACGAGTAGACTCATCGTTTTTCCGATGATGATTTTCTTTGTAAGATCAACTTCAAAAGGCGTATAGCCACCTTTATGGGTCATCACATGGGCGCCATTGACATAGATCTCGGCACGATGCGCGACCCCTTCAAAACGAAGACGAACAATCTTTTTTAGATAGGACTCATCAAACTCAAGGAAATGAATATAACTAAATCGTCCCCACGTCATACTCTCATCAAAATAATGATAAGGGATATCCACCGCATTATGGGGGAGTTCAATGGATGTCAAATCACGTGTTGATTGCGTGATTTGGATATCTTTTTCATCGTAGGTTTTAAAAAACCATTCACGATTGAGGGGAATGATTTTCCGCATCATAAGGCTACCTCCTTGCTAGGTTTGATATGGTAGAGCATCGAGCCGAAGTCTCCAATCAAACGTGTTTGATCATTATAATAGGTTCCCATAAACTGCTGTTTTAGTTTATAGCCTTCCTTAAAGACTTGACCACTTAACGTGACCTCTTCTTTGGCATTATCAAGCATCTTATACTGACCGATCTTACGCATGAAAAATCCATAAGGATTGAGTTTGATAGGGAGTGCATGCACGATTAAATGCCCGAATCTTGAGAGAGGCATCCGCTGATCGAAGGTCTTCATCTGATAGATTCGATGGGGATCTAGATGATGAACCTTGAGGGTTTCAAAGGATGGGCTTGCTTGAGCAAGTGTTTGAAACATACCCACGACATGTTCATCTTCCAAAGAGACTTGCCACTGATAGTGGTAAGGATCTTTCTTATCATATCGTGTTAAACGTCCTTGTTGGAAAAGACGACGGTTATCTTTATAATACTGAATCTGTTGTTGGATCTCTTTCTTTTCTGCAAAACTGAGATACTTGAAGTTCAACTCATAGCCTAAGATACCAAAACTTGAAACATTGAATCGTGTGGACAATGGGGTCATACGTAAAGTTTGTGCATGCGGAGCAAGCGAGACGTGATTGCTGATGGTCGATAGGGGATATAGATAACTTAATCCTTCTTGGATTTTTAATCGTTCCATGGGATCTGTATCATCGGATGACCATACTTGAGCTCCATAAGAGAGCATCCCTAAATCAAAACGATTCCCTCCTGAGGAACATGTTTCAATCAACATGTGG
>JBBIMC010000006.1:0-19762 GCA_037444605.1 Mycoplasmatota bacterium
AACGGTTTCCGCAGCTTGTCTACGTGCACTTAAGGTGCCTTCTTTGGCGAGTGTGACCATCTTATCGGCAAGTTTTTTGAGTTCCTTAGCCTTCGCTTCAGTGGTCACGATACGTTCGTTAATGATAATATCGGTCACTAAATCGCGGAGGAGGGCTTTTCTCTGATCGCTTGTGCGTCTTAATCTACTATAAGCCATGATTTACTCCTTATCTTCATCATCTAAATGAAATTTAGACTCTTTATTTGAACTATTTTCGAATTCTAAACCGTGTTCAGCAAGCTTTTCTTTGAGTTCTTTGAACGACTTTCTACCTAAACTGCGGAAACGCATGACATCTTCTTCAGTGAGTCTGATGATTTGTGCCACGGTATAAATACCTGAACGTTTCAAACTGTTGAATAGGCGAACCGAAAGGTCGAGTTGTTCAATCTTCATTTCGAGTTTCTTGTTGGTGGGTTCTTCTTCTTGTTCAAAAATAAAGTCGGTTGATGCTGCCTTTTCACTGATTTGAACGACAACGTTCAAATAGTCAATGAGCATTTTTGAAGCGAGTGCGAGTGCTTCTTTTGCCTGAATGGCACCATTGGTTTCGATTTCTAACATCAGTTCATCGGCATCGCCTCTTGTCTTTTCAACATGATAGGAGACGCGAGTGACCGGTGTAAAGATCGCATCAATGGGAATCACACTTTTTTCGTTTCTGCTAAAGCCTTTATTCTTTTCAGCGCTGACATAGCCGACACCGCGACGAATGGTGACTTCCATGGATAAGCGTCCTGTTTCAGAAAGATTAGCAATCACTTGGTTAGGGTTGATCACTTCAACACCATCCACATGATTGAATTCTCTTGCGGTGACAGGGCCTGCGCCGATCGCATAAAGTTCAAGTTTTTGTTCAAAGTCAGGGTCCGTTGAATCCACTGCGAAGATGACCTTCTTTAAGTTCAAGACAATACCCATGACGTCTTCATAAACGCCTTCCATCGTGGAGAATTCATGTTCGACACCATCAATCTTGATATTGACGATGGCTGCACCAGGAAGTGATGATAATAATACACGTCTTAATGCGTTGCCGAGAGTAATTCCGTAGCCACGTTCTAGGGGCTTGATGGTGAAGCGTCCTTTGTGCCCGTCAACAGCTATTTCCTCAACTGCGGTTGGTTTTTCAAACTTTAAATCTTTCACAAGTTACCCCTCCTTTAAATTATCCACGTGGACGTTTGGGTGGTCTGCATCCGTTGTGTGGTACTGGTGTGACGTCTTTGATTGCAGTAATTTCTAAACCTGCAGCCTGTAATGAGCGGATTGCCGCTTCACGACCAGGACCAGGTCCTTTGACAGAAACTTCAACTTTGATCATCCCGTTATCCATCGCTGTTTTTGCGACTGCTTCTGCAGACATCTGAGCAGCGTAGGGGGTAGACTTCTTCGATCCCTTGAAGCCAAGTGCACCAGCACTGCTCCATGCGATCGCATTACCATCCACATCGGTAATGGTTACGATGGTATTATTAAAAGTGGTATGAATGTGGGCAACACCAAGGGGAATATTCTTTCTAACCTTACGTTTTGTTGTCTTTTTCTTAGCCATAGTATTCCCTCCTTACTTCTTCTTACCGGCGATTGCCTTGGGTTTTCCCTTGCGGGTACGTGCATTGTTGCGGGTGTTTTGACCGCGAACAGGCAATCCTTTACGGTGACGAATGCCGCGGTATGAACCGATTTCCATTAAACGTTTGATGTTTAAGGTAATTTCGCGACGTAAATCACCTTCGGTGGTGTACTTCGCAATTTCGGTACGAATGCGGTTTAATTCATCTTCTGATAAATTCTTGACGCGTGCGTCTTCATTGACGTCTGCATCCTTTAAAATTTGTTTGGAAAGGGGTGTCCCGATTCCGTATATGTAGGTTAACGAAACCACGACGCGCTTATCGCGTGGAATGTCAACGCCTGCTATTCTTGCCATAGTTCCTCCTCGTTATCCTTGTCTTTGATTATGTCTTTTATTTTTCTTGTTAATGACATAAATTTTGCCTTTACGCTTGACGATGATATCATCTTCGGAGCGTTTTTTTACTGATGCTCTTACCTTCATATCATTTCCTCCTTATTTGCGGCGATACGTGATGCGTCCGCGTGATAGATCGTATGGTGATAATTCAACTGTAACTTTATCACCAGGTAAAATGCGTATGTTATTCATGCGGATTTTACCAGATACATGTGCGAGCACAATGTGCCCATTTTGTAGAAGCTCCACCTTGAATTTTGTATTGGGTAATACTTCGATGACCTTGGCTTCGACTTCAATTAAATCTTCTCTTGGCATAGATTCACTCCTTCTTTGAAATAGTTAAGATGTCATATCCAGTTTCCGTGATCACAATCATGTGCTCAAAATGAGCGGAAGGTTTGCGATCGGTTGTCACTGTTGTCCAATTATCAGACAATATTTTTACGCGTTTCGTACCGAGGTTAACCATCGGTTCTACGCAAAATGTCATCCCGGGTTTGAGGACCGGTCCTTGCTTTGGCTTCCCAAAATTGGGTACGTAAGGTTCTTCGTGAAGTTCTCGTCCGATGCCATGACCGGTAAATTCTTCAACAATCCCATAGCCAAAGGGTTTGACGTAGGATTCAATCGCATGTGAGATATCTGAAACATAATTTCCAGGTTTTGCCATCTCAAGTCCAATGTAAAGCGCCTTTTCAGTGACTTCTAGAAGTTTACTGATGTCAGGGTTGACTTCACCAATCGGATACGTGGTGGCTGAATCTGCGTGATATCCTTTGTAATTAACGCCAAAATCTAAGGTTATAATGTCTCCTTCCTTAAGAACTTCCTTAAGCGAAGGAATACCGTGAACAACAACTTCATTGATTGAAGTACAGATGGATCCTGGAAAGCCATGATAACCCTTGAATGAGGGTGTAGCCCCAAGACTTAAGATATGTTCTTCGGCGAGGCGGTCGAGTTGAAGCGTGCTAACGCCAGGCTTGAGATGGCTCTCAAGCAAACGTCTAGTTTCATCTAAGATGCGTCCAGCTTCACGCATCAACTCAATTTCGCGTTGTGATTTGATTTGAATCAATTCATCTCACCTAAGACTTTCTTAATGGTTGAATCGGTGTACTGGATGGATTTCGTTCCATCGATTTCCACAATCGATCCTTTGGATTTGTAATACCCGATGACTGGAGCGGTTTGCTCACAATAGATGCGTAAACGTCGTTGAACCGTTTCTTCCATGTCATCCGCGCGCTGAACTAGCTTTCCACCATCAAGATCACAGATGCCTTCTTTTTTGGGTTTCTTGTTGTGGATATGATAGACAGCGCCACAGGTTTCGCAAACGCGACGACCAGCGATGCGTTCGATGATCACTTCATCTGGTGCCGCGATATTGATCACCGCATTGAGCTTCCATCCCATCTCTTCTAAAAGACGGTCAAAAGCTTCTGCTTGTTCAATATTACGCGGGTAACCATCGAAGAGAAAACCATTTTTTGCATCGTCTTCCATCAGACGATGACGAACAATTTCATTGGTGATGTGATTGGGGACAAGTTCGCCACGATCGATGTAGCCCATCGCAATTTTGCCTACGTCTGTGTTGTCTTTGTACAATTCTCTGAAGATATTTCCAGTAGAGATATGGGGGATATGATAATGCTCTGCTAGCAATACTGCCTCAGTGCCTTTCCCGACGCCGGGAGGGCCCATCAGAATGATGCGCATAATCGAATCCTCCATTATCTAAAGATGCCGCTGTATTCTGTTTGACTTGCGTCCGTTTCAACCTGTTGTGTCGTTTCAATGGCAACCCCAACAATAATCAGCAAGCTTGTACCACCGAGTGTGATGGCGGAAGCTTCAGCACCTTGGAAACCGAAAACAATCGATGTGATGATTGGAAGAATGGCAAGTATCACTAAGTAGACAGTTCCAATCACCGTAATCTTAAAGAGTAATTTGGCAATAAAATCTTTCGTATCCACACCTGGACGAATCCCTGGAACGTATGCATTTGATTTTTGTAAATTATCCGCAATCTTATCTGGGTTGATGGTAAGGAAGGAATAGAAGAATGAGAAGATAATAATCAATATGACGTAGAGAATAAATCCAATCGGTTGACGGAAGTTGAAAATATTGTTAATCCATCCTGCAAGACCTGAGGTTTGACTACCACTGGTAAAACCAACAATCGTGAGCGGAATCGACAAAATCGTTTGTGCGAAGATGACGGGGATTACGCTTGCGCTATTGATCTTCATAGGAATATGAGAATCGGATTTGCCTTGACGGTTCGCATATTGAATCGGAATTCTTCTGGTCGCGATGTGTACAAAGACGACACCGAGCAGAATTCCAAAGTAAATGATGAGCACGAGCAAGAATAATACGATATCCCAACCATTGGTTCCATTGGTAATGTATTTTGTCCAAAGGGTTGTCCACATTGCTGGTAAACTGGTGACGATCCCTGCAGTAATGAGAATGGATGTCCCATTGCCCACACCTTTTTTCGTAATCTGGTCAGCTAACCAAATCACAAGTGCGGATCCACCTGTCATGACAAGTGCCATGTAGGCGTAGAAGAAATAACGATAGCGTTCAACAGCCGATGCTTCGAGTGAGGGAATAAGAACACTACCATTCACGGAAATCCCAATAATTAAGGCAAACGCTTGAATAAACGCTAAGCCAATGGACATATATCGGGTAATCCGATTAAGCTTTTGCTTTCCAGTTTCTCCCTGATCACTCCATTCCTTGAAGGAAGGAATAACCATTTGAAGTAACTGAACAGCAATCGATGCCGTAATATAGGGAGAAATCCCTAAAGCAAAGATCGAGAATCGTTCGAGTGCTTGTCCGCTGAAATTATTTAAAATCGCAACGAAACTTCCGCTTGATTCCATAAATTGAACGATCGCGCGGGTATCAAAAAGTGGGACGGTAATGAAACTTCCAATTCTAACAACCAATAAGATGAGTAGGGTGAATGCAATACGTAGCATCACCGTTTTGTTACTTAGAACTCGTTTTATACGCAACCACACTTTAGATCACCTCGACAGTTCCACCAGCCGCTACAATCGCTGCTTCAGCAGCCTTAGAAAATACGTTCGCTTTGACAGTTAATTTCTTTTCTAAAGTTCCATTTGCAAGAACCTTGACACCTGATTTAAGTTTCTTTAGAACATTGCGAGCGATGAGTACTTCTGGCGTAATAACTTCACCGTCATTGAATAAATTCAAATCATCTAAGTTAACGACAGCGTATTCTTTGCGGTTCACATTGTTGAAACCACGCTTTGGTAATCTTTGGAAGAAGGGGAGCTGTCCGCCTTCAAACCCTGGACGAGGACCGCCGCCTGAACGAGCGAGTTGACCTTTGTTACCTTTTCCGGCAGTTTTACCGGTACCACTACCGGGTCCTCTACCGAGGCGCTTACGATTTTTGCGTGCCCCTTCAACGGGTCTTAATTCGTTTAACATGGTCATCCTCCTTATGCTACTTCTACAACATCAACTAAATGGCTGATGGTCTTCACCATACCGTTAATGGCTTCATTAGACTCTTTTACCACCACTTGGTTGATCTTCTTTAATCCTAATGCATGTGCTGTTTTGACTTGATTAGGCTTGCGTCCAATCAAAGACTTCTTTAATGTAATTTGTAGTTTCATTAGTGTAACTCCGCCACATCTACACCGCGAAGTGCAGCGACTTGTTCTGCAGTTCTTAATTCCTTAAGACCTGCAAATGTTGCACGAACCATGTTGACTGGTGTGCTTGAACCAATCGACTTGGATAAAATATCATTGACACCGGCGAGTTCGAATACAGCACGGACCGCACCACCGGCGATGATACCAGTACCTTCAGATGCGGGTTTTAAGAATACTTTTCCTGCACCGTAATGGCCTGTAATTTCATGAGGAATGGTTGATCCCACGATGGGGACATTAATCATGTTTGTTTTTGCGTTTTCAATCGCTTTTTTGATCGCATCGGGAACTTCGGCAGCTTTACCTGAACCAAAGCCAACTTGACCTTGCTTATTGCCTACAACCACGAGGGCAGCGAAACGGAAACGGCGTCCACCTTTAACAACCTTGGTTACGCGATTGATCGAAACAACGCGTTCTTCGTATTGGTTATCGGTTTGTTCTTCTTGCATATATCTTTCTTTAGCCATGTTCGTCCTCCTCCTTAGAATTGTAAGCCTGCACTGCGTGCGGCTTCAGCGAGTGCCTTGATACGTCCGTGGTAGAGATAACCACCGCGATCAAAGACGACTGAAGTGACACCTTGTGCAAGTGCTTTTTCAGCAATGAGTTTACCAACTGCCTTAGCGGTTTCAATATTTGAATGCTTGAGGCCGAGTTCTTGAGAGCGTGCACTGATCAGTGTATGCTGTTTTTCATCATCGATAATCTGTACATAAATCGCTGTGTTCGAACGATAAACAGATAATCTTGGACGTTCTGCGGTACCCGTAACGATCTTACGGATCCGAAGGTGACGCTTTTGACGAGTTACGTTGCTTGAAATTTTTCTAATCATATTGGCGTCCTCCCTTACTTAGCAGTCTTTCCGGCTTTACGTGGAACATATTCATCAACATAACGAATACCTTTTCCAAGATAAGGCTCTGGTTTGCGAACTGAACGAATCTTTGCTGCGAATTCACCAACGACTTGCTTATCAGCACCTTCGATGATGATGTCCGTATTCTTGGGAATCGTGACAGTTAATCCTGCAGGGATTTCTAAGTTCACTGGATGAGAATAACCCATCGATAAGTTCACGACATTGCCTTGGAGCGCTGCTCTGTAACCAACACCGCGAATTTCTAATTGCTTCTTAAATCCTGTGGAAACACCAGTGACCATATTTGCTAAGAGTGCACGGGTAGTTCCATGAATTTTTCTGGTAAAGATTTCATCATTTGGACGGACAATCTTAATCGATTGTTTTTCCTGCTTGATGTCGAGCATTTGATTGAATTGGAATTCAAGTTGACCTTTTGGACCTTTAACAACGATGTAGTTTTCGGGGCTAATCGTTACGGTAACGCCAGCAGGAACTTGAATCACTTTATTACCTATACGTGACATAATTTCCTCCTTATATTACCAAACGTAAGCGAGCACTTCGCCGCCCACTTGTGCTAAACGTGCTTCACGGTCAGTCATTATACCTTTAGATGTTGAGATCAAAGCGATGCCTAGACCATTTAACACTTTGGGTAAATTTTCAACTGTAGTATATACACGAAGCCCTGGTTTCGATATCCGTTTCAAACCTTTGATGACACGTTCCTTTGCAGAGGTGTACTTCAAGGTCACTACAATTTTGCCTTGCACGCCATCTTTCACTACTGCGTAGTCAACGATGAACCCTTCTTTTTTGAGAACCGATAAGATATCAGTCTTCAAACGTGATGCAGGCATTTCAACCTTTTCATGACGCATTTTATTTGCGTTGCGAATACGGGTCAGCATATCCGCGATTGGATCAGTCATAACCATTGGTTCTTCCTCCTATTACCAGCTTGCCTTCTTGACACCGGGGAGTTCACCCTTGTGTGCCAATTCACGGAAAGTCAAACGAGACAAGCCAAACTTGCGCATATAGCCTCTGGGACGACCATCGAGCGCATCACGATTTCTAAGGCGTGTGGGTGAGGCATTGCGTGGTAACTTAGAAAGTGCGGCATAGTCGCCTTTTTCTTTCAATTCTGCACGAATGTCTGCATAACGCTCAACGATTTCACGACGCTTTGCTTCTTTTACGATCTTTGATTTTTTAGCCATAGTGCGCCTCCTTACTTCTTAAACGGCATGCCAAGAAGTGTCAATAATTGACGACCTTCATTGTCGCTTTTTGCCGTTGTAACAATAACAATGTCCATACCACGAACTTTTTTAACTTTGTCGAGGCTGATTTCTGGGAAAATGATTTGTTCCTTGATCCCTACGGTGTAGTTCCCACGTCCATCAAATGAATTGGATGAAATTCCGCGGAAGTCACGTACACGTGGAAGCGCAATGTTGACTAACTTATCAAGGAAGAACCACATACGGTCTCCACGAAGAGTTACTTTTGCACCGATAGGCATACCTTCTCTAAGTTTGAAGTTAGAGATGGAGTTCTTTGCCTTGGTCACAAGGGGTTTTTGACCGGTGATTGCTCTTAATTCTTCAACAGCGTCATCTAAGACTTTTGGATTGAAGACAGCGTCACCCACACCCATGTTAACCACGATTTTTTCGATTTTTGGAACTTGCATGACAGACGTATAATTGAATGCCTTAATCAGTTCGGGTTTGACAACATTTTCGTAACGTTCTTTAATTATGCTCATTGTTCAAACTCCTTATTTATCAAGGCTTGCGCCTGATTTTTTCGCATAACGGACTTTTTTACCTTCGACAACTTTCACACCAACACGGGTGGGTTTGCCTGTCTTTGGATCAACAAGTGCAACGTTAGATGCATGAATGGGTGCTTCTTTTTCGACGATACCGCCTTTTTCGTTTGCTTGGGTTGGTCTTTGGTGTTTTTTCACCATGTTGACACCTTCCACAAGGACACGATCTGTCTTAGGATAAACCTTGATGACGCGGCCTGTTTTACGGGATTTATTCCCTTTCTTATCAGTTACAAATTGATCGGCTCCAGCGATGACTGCAACTGTGTCTCCAGCTTTGATATACATCTCTGAGACCTCCTTATAATACTTCTGGAGCTAAGGAAACGATCTTCATGAAGTTCTTTTCTCTGAGCTCTCTTGCCACGGGTCCGAAAATACGAGTTCCGCGTGGGTTCAAATCATCTTTAATAATGACAACGGCATTTTCATCAAATTTGATGTATGAACCGTCATTGCGACGAAGTCCTGAAACGGTACGAACGATAACGGCTTTGACGACGTCACCTTTCTTCACTGCACCGCCTGGTGAAGCTTTTTTCACGGTAACCACGACGATATCACCGATATTAGCATAGCGACGGCGGGTACCCCCTAGAACTTTAATCACAAGGACTTCTTTAGCGCCACTGTTATCTGCGACGACTAATCTACTTTCTTGTTGAATCATTGTCTATTCCTCCCTATACTAGATCGGCCTTAGCAACAACCTCAACGAGACGGAATCTCTTGGTCTTGGATAGTGGACGGGTTTCCATAATGGTTACTCTGTCACCAATGCCTGCTAAGCCTTCTTCATCATGCACGTGGAACTTCTTTGAAACCTTTACACGTTTACCATATAAAGGGTCTTTCTTGTAGGTATCAACAACCACCGTGATCGTTTTATCCATCTTGTCAGATACAACTGTACCGGTATAAATTTTTCTATTATTACGTTCCATGGTATCCTCCTTACTCACGTTCACTGATGATTGTCTTCATTTGAGCAATCGTCTTCTTTACTTGACTAATCCGTGCTGTATTCTCAAGTTGTCCTACGGCAAGTTGAAAGCGTAGGTTGAATAGTTCTGCCTTGAGTTCAGCGATTCTTTTTTCAAGATCTGGTGTGCTGATCTTTCTGATATCTGCCGCTTTCACGCTTGCTCACCTCTTTTAACAATCTTTGTCTTAATTGGTAATTTGTGAGATGCTAAGCGAAGTGCTTCTTTTGCAACATCATCGGTTACACCGTTCACTTCAAACATCACTTTACCTTCTTTGACAACCGCTACCCAATGGTCTGGAGCACCTTTACCGGATCCCATACGCACTTCGAGTGGTTTCTTTGTCTTTGCTAGATGAGGGAAGATATTGATCCATACTTTCCCTAATCTCTTCATATGTCTTGTCATCGCGATACGAGCCGCTTCGATTTGACGGTTGGTAATCCATGCACCTTCTTGAGCAATCAAAGCGTAATCGCCATTGAGGATTTCATTTCTCCCCTTAGCTTTACCTTCGTAGCTAACACGGTGAGGACGACGGAATTTTGTTCGTTTAGGCATTAACATAATTAGTTGCCTCCCTTGCTATCACGTGCTTTGCCCCTGTTGTTATCACGAGGTGCGCGTCTTTCTCTGTCTTGTCTTGGTGCTCTTTCGTCTTGTTTTCTAAGATTTTCTTCGCGGGTTTGTCCTGGGAGAACTTCACCGTTATAAATCCAAACTTTGACACCTAAAACACCATAGGTTGTGTGTGCTTCTGCGGTTGCATAATCGATATCAGCACGAAGGGTATGAAGAGGTACTTGACCTTCTGAATAACCTTCACTGCGCGCGATTTCAGCACCACCAAGGCGACCAGAAACGAGGGTTTTGACACCTTTAGCTCCTGCCTTGAGGGCACGTTGCATGGCAATCTTTTGCACTCTTCTGAATGAAGCGCGGCTTTCTAATTGTTCTGCAATGCTTTGTGCAACGAGTGTTGCCACTCTTTCAGGACGTTTAACTTCAACGATGTTGAAGACAACTTCCTTCTTAGTAATTTTTTCTAATTGAGCAACAGCTTTTTTCTTGGTTTCAGCATCTCTACCGATAACGATCCCAGGTTTTGCTGTGTGTAAGGAGATTTTAACGCGATCTTTACCGCCTTTTCCCTTTACTCTTTCGATTTCGATGTGAGATACCGCAGCTTTTTTGTAAAAGTCGTTTAAGTAGTCACGAATCAATGCGTCTTCTTTGACCAGTTGAGGTACGATTGTCTTTTCAGCATACCACTTGGAATCCCAAGTGCGAATGATGCCAAGGCGCATACCTACTGGATTAACTTTTTGTCCCATGGATTCTCACCTCTACTCTTTATCGGCCACAACAACAGTGATGTGGCTGGTTCTCTTCTGAATGATGTCGCCTTGACCTTTCGCTCTTGGGAGTAATCTCTTGAGACGAACGCCTTCATTGACGAAGCATTCCTTGACATATAAATTTTCAACGTTTGCATTGTTGTTGTGCTCAGCGTTAGCAACAGCTGAGTTGAGCACCTTTAAAATAACTGGTGAAGCTCCGCGTGGGGTGAACATCAAAATCGCTTGTGCTTCTTTGATGCCTTTGCCACGGATTAAGTCAATGACTAAGCGAGCTTTACGTGGAGCAATGCGAACGGTTTTAGCGATAGCTCTAGTTTCCATTTTTCTTGTCTCCTCCAATTACTTTTTCTTCGCTTTTTTGTCGTCCTTACCATGTCCATGATAAGTGCGAGTAGGTGCGAATTCACCAAACTTGTGTCCAACCATATCTTCTGTCACATAGACAGGGATATGTGATTTACCGTTATAGACGGCGACCGTGTGACCAACGAAATCAGGGAAAACCGTTGAACGGCGTGACCAGGTTTGGATTACTTTGTTTTCATTAGCTGCATTCTGCTTGCGCACTTTATTTAATAAGTGATCATCACAAAATGGACCTTTTTTAACTGAACGTGCCATATATTTCCTCCTACTTCGAGCGGCGACGTACGATCAAGTCGTCGGACGCCTTCTTGCTGTCGCGTGTCTTCACACCGCGAGCCTTCTTACCCCATGGGGTCATCGGTTGTTTTCTACCGATCGGTGCTTTACCTTCACCACCACCATGTGGATGGTCGTTAGGATTCATAACGGAACCACGAACGGTTGGGCGAACACCCATGTGACGTGTTCTACCGGCTTTACCGATATTGACAAGTTCCCATGTTTCGTTACCCACGATACCGATGGTTGCGCGGCATGTACCTAAGATCTTACGAACTTCGCCTGATTGAAGACGAAGTAAGACGTATTTGTCTTCGCGACCAAGAATCTGTGCGGATGCACCTGCTGAACGTGCAATTTGACCACCACGTCCTGGAGAAAGTTCGATATTGTGAATGATGGTACCGACAGGGATATTCATAATAGGAAGTGCATTTCCTGTTTTGATATCGACTTGTTGACCAGACACAATTTCCATGCCTACTTCTAGGCCTTTGGGAGCTAAGATGTATCTCTTTTCTCCATCTACATAATTGATGAGTGCGATATTTGCACTACGGTTTGGATCATACTCGATGGTTGCAACTTTTCCAGGAATGTCATCCTTGTTGCGTTTAAAATCAATTACACGGTATTTTCTTTTGTTGCCGCCTCCGATGTGACGAACGGTAATTTTACCTTGGTTGTTACGTCCACCTGAGCGAGAAAATGGCTGTAATAGTGATTTTTCAGGAGTAGATGTTGTAATTTCTTCGTATGTTAATACGCTCATTCCACGACGACCGTTAGACGTCGGGTTGTATTTTTTAACCGCCATTTGGTTAAACCTCCTCTAATCTTTCACGTTAAATGGTGAAGGCGTCAATCTTTTGACCTTCAGCAATCTTGACAACAGCTTTCTTATAAGCTGACTTGTAACCTTCGTACTTGCCCATTCTCTTAAACTTGGGAAGGACGTTGATGGTATTGACTGAGAGCACTTTGACATTGAAAATGGTTTCAACAGCTTTTTTAATCTCAATCTTGTTTGCCTTACGATCGACTTTGAAAGTGTAGCGATTTTCGCTTTCAATCAACTTGGTCGATTGTTCGGTAATGATAGGAGCTTTGAGAATATCGTAATATTTAGTCATTGCCCAATACCTCCTCTAATGAAGCAACTGCATCTTTGGTGAGAACCAATGTCTTGCAGTTTAATACGTCATAGACGCTAACATGACTTGTTTCTGAGAATGCTACGGTTGGGATATTTCTTGCTGCTAAAACTTCGTTATCGGAAAATTCATTAGCAACGATGAGAACTTTACCTTCAACACCGAGATTCTTTAACATTTGTTGGAATAATCTTGTCTTTGGTTCGTTAATATCGAATCCTTCAACCACTTTAAGTTGTCCATTCGCTGCATGATAAGAAAGTGCAGAACGAAGTGCGAGTTGACGAACTTTTTGATTGAGTTTAACAGCATAACTTCTTGGTGTTGGACCGAAGACCACACCCCCGTGACGCCATTGTGGTGAACGGGTTGACCCTTGACGAGCACGACCGGTTCCTTTTTGACGCCATGGCTTTTTACCACCACCGGAAACTTCACCACGATTTTTAACGTCGTGTGTTCCCTGTCTCATCGCTGCGCGTTGTGCATTGACAACATCGTATAATGCCTGTTGATGGGGAGCAATCCCGAAGACATAATCGGAGAGCGTGAGTTCAGAAACAGTCGTTCCCAAGTTGTTAACTACGTTTAATTTTGGCATGTTGACTTCCTCCTACTTCACACTTTTGATCGCTGTCTTGACGACAACCAGACCCTTGTTTGGTCCTGGTACGCTACCGCTGATCAACAATAATTGATTTTCAACGTCAACGCCCGCAACTTTAAGGTTCTGAATGGTGACAGTTTCATGTCCCATTTGACCAGGTAATTTCTTACCCTTATACTTACCTTTCATTGGTCCAATTGACCCTGGTCCACGATGATATCTCGAACCGTGTGTCATTGGTCCACGATGTTGATTGTGTCTCTTGATGGTACCTTCAAATCCTTTACCTTTTGAAGTTCCTGTCACATCAATCACTTCACCAACATTGAACAGATCCGTCTTTACAAGGTCACCGACCGCTAAATTTGCTAAATCATTATCCAGCCCTTCAAAACGGATTTCCTTAATGAAGCGCTTAGGTGCTGTATTAGCTTTTTTCACGTGCCCTTGTTCAGGCTTGTTACTTAATTTTTCCCGTTTGGTTTCGAAACCGACTTGAGTCGCTACATAACCGTCTGTTTCAACAGTCTTCTGTTGTAGCACTACATTGTCAGCCACGTCAACCACGGTGACTGGAACGAGTACGCCATTTTCGTCGAAAATTTGCGTCATTCCAAGTTTTCTACCTAAGATTCCTTTGGCCATATTTTTACCTCTTTCTTATTGTTATAAACTATTTTTTAAGTACGATATCAATACCAGATGGTAGATCGATATCCATTAATGCGCTAATCGTCTTTGGATTTGGGTCAACGATTTGAATCAAGCGCTTGTGGGTTCTGCGTTCAAATTGCTCACGTGAATCTTTGTTAACGTGTGGTGAACGTAGAATCGTGAAGATTTCCTTTTCAGTGGGTAGAGGAATTGGACCTTGAACGGTTGCACCAGTTCTTAACGCACTTTCAACAATCTTCTTAGCTGCTTGATCAATCAAACGATGATCGTAAGCCTTTAAACGAATTTTAATCACATCTTTTGCCATTTTTTAAGCTCCTTTCGCCTATAATCTTTGTATAGACTTGCTCCATGGAAAAACCTAACACGTAGACAACGGCTATCCGTGTGTCAGCAACCTTCCATTTCACAGCCTCTCGCGATTTACACACGAGCGTTACTATTATATAAGAAACGCCGAAGAATTGCAACAGGGGTACTGTATTTTCTTCGGCAAAATATTATTTTTTATCTTTATTCTTCTCTTTTTCAGCAAGCATTTTCTTATATGTCCCCAGTTCAATGACCGCATCAGGACCCAGTTTCTTTCGTAGTTCTTCATAGTAAAGAGATCTTTCCTTGTTAAATTGAAAAAGCCCTATGAACTTCCCCCTACTTTCAACATGTGTCGTAATGATTGGAATTAGTTGGTGTAGAAAGGCAGGATGGATACAAAAATTACGATAACCCGCTCGCAATACCCGTCTAAACATCTCATAGCTCATCATGTAGTGCCCCATAAAAAAGGGTCTAACCTCTTTATAATGATGTTTGAAGTATTGAATCGCGGAAATAATGTCGGCATATGCGTGAGAATCTTTGAATAACTTTAGGGATAAACGGTCATAATATGTGCGAAAATTGGTTACATAATCAGCCATAATGGTATCGATATGGAAAACTACATTATTGGAATGACGCAGTTGAACATTATCTTGAATCGTCGATTGAAAATCCAAATCAAAGCCTATTCTAATGTCACGTGTGTAATCGTGATCATCCAAAACGAGTTTGATAAAAGAAGACCATTCGTGCATATCCTTTTCTATTTTCACAAAAGGAACATGGATTGAAAGAGTCGATTTCACATCTTTCATCACATAAGCGATAGCGGCTAAGTAGTTGTGATAGTATGAATGTTGACGATATACGCTTTCCTTGTTGGGACATTCACCATTAAAATCTTCCGTTGTCATCGCTTGATCAAATGCGGGTAAGCGATATATGATCGAACGATGATTACTATTTTGTTCAATCACTTGAAGATGCTTAATCCACTCATCTTTTGTGAGTGGGGATCCCTTAGCTGCTAATAAGTACTCTGGTTTAAAGATAATGCCTTTATACCATGGATTATTTACAACCATAGTCATATCATCGGGGTTAGATATCGTCGCATATAGACGATACTTTTTACCCAATATGGCCGTACTTGCAGAATAAATGATATCTTTTGCTTGATTTTGTTGATGATATTTATCAATGATCCCTTTTTTGGGTTCGCATATAATCTCTTGAGTATGGGTAATTATCACAATCTTCTTTCTTCCTAATAACTCGATGTCTGATTGAATGATCGGTATTTGGAAGTTAATTGAATAATGGGCAATAGATTGACTTTTTGACTTGTCTCTATAAATAATGCCTTTTATATTTGAGTTAAAACCGTAGAATATTTCTTTAAAAAATGACTGAATAACGATGATTTTTGCTGTATCAATCGTTTTCGAAAACTCTTCAAAGAGAAATCGCCTGGCATATGAACATAGACGGTCCTCTATATAAGCGATTTGTTCTGTTAAAAGCAATAGGAAAATTTTATCGTTGGGATTTAGATAATACTTTTCTATCGTGCCCTCCGAATCACTAATGGCTTCACATATCGCATCACAAAGACTGAATTTATCCTCTATCAAATATAATTCAATACTTTCAAAAAGTTCATTGTTGTCAATGATAAATCCCAATGCACTAATAACCTCAAGACTATCATTAGATCGAGCATTTTCTTTCAGATGTTTTAAGTCATCAAGCGCATTTAGTCTGATCTTTTTTAGTATTGATCTTAACCTACTGAGGGGCAGATGATTGATCATCTCTTCTTCGTTATAATGTTTGAAGCTAGCATAGACTATTTTGTCGCTCAGTAAAGAAGAATCCATTGTAGTTGATGACTTGATAATGACGGGTTTTGTAATCTTTTTTGCTAAACTCATAATAGCCATACTTTTCCCCTTTATGCTTTCATAGAGTATTTTGCAGCACCGATAATACCTGCATCATTTCCTGTTTTGGCCAGGACAATAGGTACGTTTGCTGTGTTAAAACGGGCAAAACTTTGATAATGTTTTTTAATGCTTTCGACCAATATATCACCCGCTTTAGCGATACCTCCACCAATAATAATGACATCGGGGTCTAAACTCACCGCGAGTATACTTGCACTTAAACCGATATATTTCCCCATTTCATCAACGACTTTTACTCCAACAGGATCATCCTTTTTGGCAGCGTCAAAGATGTTTTTCACGGTTAAATGTTGAGTATCAAGGATTGTCTGATGGTTAGGTATCAATTTCCTAGCTTTATTTAGGATTGCTTTTGTTCCACACACTTGTTCAAGGCATCCTTTATTACCGCATCCACACACTTCATCGGTTTCAAATATCGGCATATGCCCGATTTCACCACCAGCTCCAGTTCTTCCTTCAATAATCTCACCTTCGACAATAATCCCTCCACCAACACCTGTCCCCAATGTATAAAAAATCGCATTATTGTGGGGAATATCTAGTGATTCGTTTTCGCCATAAGCTGCTATATTCGCATCATTCGAAACAGCAATCTTTACATGTTCTGGTAAACGAGCATGCATCACTTCGACTATATTGATATGCTTCCAATGTAAGTTGGGACATTTGTCAACGTAACCATCTTTCACTGGACAGGGTATAGCAAATCCAAAGCCTTGAACATCATCATATGATATGCCGTGTTTAATAAGTAACTCATCAGCAAGGGTGATCACTGTGTCAAATATGGATGTTTCATGATCACTATGCGGTGTTGGTACTTCAATCTTTTCAATTAATTCAAACTTGGTTATTTTAAATAACCCCATTTTGATGTTCGTTCCTCCAACATCAATTCCAAATGTATAATTTTTCATAATTCCTCCACACTCTTAAAATTATATAATATATAATTTATAAATCAAGTGTATTTTGTAATTTTAATAAAATCATTAAAAAAGGAGCAAAAATTACTGCTCCTTTGTGTTTAATACTGATTTTTGAAATATTGACTGATGTTTTCGAGGGACTTCATCAGAACTTCATCCTTCTCGAGGTCTAAATCTTTAAACAATGAGTCGATCATTTCATCATGAAACTCATCATGGATTTTAAGAACATTATGTGCAATATCTGTTAGTTTTAAGTAGACTTTACGCCGGTCTGATTCATCGCGTTCTCTTTGGATGTATCCTTTTTTAACGAGGACATTGACTGATGTTGTTAATGTACCTAAGGTTACTCTGAGTTTCGCAGCAACATTTCCCATGGTAGGTGTTGTAACATTTCTGACTGCTTCTAAAACATGAACTTCAGTCATAGATATTTTGACACCACGTTGTTTCAATACACCTGACTCAATACTTAGTATATGATTGAAAACGTCGACTAACAACTCGTTGATTACCTCTTTTGGAGAGACCATGTTTCAAACCCCCTTGAATTATAATACAATATATCCTACACCAAGCGTTCCAGGACCTGCATGGGCACCTACAACAGGTGTTAATGGTACGACTTCTACAGAAATATCTGGACGAACTGCCAAGAATTGAGCTTTAATTTCTTCTGCTTTTTCACGGTTGTTCGTATAGACGATAAACATAACGACATTCTTTCCTTCTATGTCATGAGAAACAACTTCAACAAGACGTTGTTGAGCTTTACCCGTCGTGCGAATTTTTTCAAATGGAACAAGACTTCCATCACGCTGAATATGAAGCAATGGCTTAATCTTCAATAATGTACCTAAAAAACCACTGGTTGTTGATAAACGACCATTTTTAACTAAGAATTTTAAAGTGTCAACGAGGACATAGATGTATATATTATCTCTTATTTTCTCTAATTTATCAATGATGTCACGGACTTTACTTCCGTTTTTAATCATTTTAATCGCTTCGAGCACGAGATATGCTTCACCGTAGGACACACTTCTTGAATCAATGACGTAAACATTGATTCCAGGAACCATGTCTTTCGCTAGAATAGCCCCTTGATATGTTCCGCTAAGTTTTGATGAGATCACTACAGCGATAATATCTGTATAGCCTTCATCCTTTAGTTCTTCATAAACGCTTGCAATCTTACCCGTAGATGTCTGTGATGTCGAAACATCAATATCGGGATTTGCGTTAATGATATCATAAAACTCTTTTGCTTGAATGTCGACATAATCTTCATACTCTTTGCCACCCAAATTTAATGTCGAACGAATAAGCTTTACAGGATAATCAAGTTTCATGTAATCAACGCCAGAATTACCACATACAACAATACCTATTTTTTCACTCATATACTTTCTCCTTAAAATTATTTGAACTTCAAATCATGATACTATTTATATCATAACATATCGGTTAAATAATTCAATAAAAATGATAATTTATGTAAAAATATTGATCGACTCTAATTGTGAGATGGCTGAAATCGAGTTTTGTTCATTAGTATTTTTGATAATAAAGTCAGAAAGTAAACCTATTTCACAATTATTATAATTAATATTATCGCTCATCATCATATTATTTAATCGATCAAATTCAGGACGATAAACCAATACATAATTGATCACTTTCACTCTAGGATCAATCATATTAGCTAATACCTGCCTGTGATTAATTGAGTCTTGAAGTTTCTTTGTATATCTTTCTTCACTTCTTTTTTCATCTTGATTAAACATACCAAATTCAAGAACAATAATCATTCTCTCATAAATTAATAAATAGTCTGTTCTCATGTGATTACCAAAAACCAAGGGGTATTCCATAATAATGATTAATCGATCAGTATCTAAGCCTCTTATTTCGATTTGATCTATTGTTCGTTTAATAATGGATAATGTATCTATCCAAGTGATTATCTCCTCCTCTTTCAAAGGCCAAATGGATATATTTTCCTGATAAAACTGCTTTTTAAACATCTGAAATACGAAAGTTTTGTTGTACCTTTCAACGCGTTCTTTAAGAAGTTGTTTTTCAATTTTCCAATTCATCTTTTCGATAGACTCGAAGAATGTTTTGAAAAGTTGCCCATTAGCAAATTGATACATGGATTTGATTTTCATTGCATTAACCTACCTTTTCTTAGATCATATAATCTCTTGTCAATCCAAATATTGAATTGATCCATTCAATTTATAGTAGTGTTAATGATGGAAATTTACTTATAAAATAAAAAAAGCCCAACAAAATGGCTTCGCAAAGGTGAAAGTGGTGGCTCCGGGCGGAATTGAACCGCCGACACAAGGATTTTCAGTCCTTTGCTCTACCGACTGAGCTACAGAGCCTAATAATGGCGGTCCGGACGGGAATTGAACCCGCGATCTCCAGTGTGACAGACTGGCATGTTAACCACTACACCACCGGACCTTATTTTGGTTGCGGGAGAAGGATTTGAACCTACGACCTCCGGGTTATGAGCCCGACGAGCTACCAGACTGCTCTATCCCGCGATATTAAATATATCAATTTTTATTAGACTTCTCGTGGCGGAGGAAGAGGGATTCGAACCCCCGCGCCTGTTACAGCCTGTCGGTTTTCAAGACCGAT
>JBBIMC010000007.1:0-7094 GCA_037444605.1 Mycoplasmatota bacterium
CTGGAAATTCCAGTAGGATCGACCATTGTCATTCTTTATGCCATCATTCTGCTCATCGTCTTATTGATGAAACCCTTATGGAGGAAATAGCCATGCGCATGACCAATCAACGAAAACTGATTTTGGAACTTTTAAACAAAAGTCATCAACCCAAAAGTGCTGAAATGATTATTGAAGAACTGCCAAATCATACGATGAATTTGTCGACAGTTTACCGTAATCTAGATGCATTTTTCGCGGAAGGTATCGTTTCGAAAAGCACGATGAAAAACACCGCATTTTACTATGTCAATCATAAGGATCATCATCATTATATGATCTGTTTGGGTTGTCAAAAAATGTATGAAATCGACTGTCATTTAGATGATTTCGCTTTAGGTGTTGCCGAAAAGCATCACTTCAAGATAACCCATCACGATATGACCATCTATGGTTATTGTGAATCATGTCAATCGCATGCATAAAAAAAGAAGCGCTCAGCAGCGCTTCTTTCTTTAATTCCAACGTCTTGGATCGTTTTTTATAGAGTCTAAATACTTTAAGTCTTTGGGTTCAATCTTAAATTCAAGTCCGGTATTTTCAATAATACGTGATTCATGGGTCGATTTAGGAAGTGGAGCTGTTCCTTTATCAATACAATAACGAATACACAATTGGGCTGCAGTGACTTGATACTTTTCAGCCATTTTCACGATGTCAGGATTAGAAAGTGCATAACCGATTGCAAGCGGTGAATACGCTTCAACAAGAATGCCCTTGGTATCACAGTAAGTTTGTGTTTCTTCTTGATTGTTTCCAATAAAGTAGGCAATTTGATTGACATGAGGGATGATTTCACAATGCTTTAAGACGTTTTCGATATCTTTTGGTGAGAAATTGGAGACACCAATTGCTCTAACACGTCCATCACGATAAAGTTTTTCCATCGCTTTCCAAGCTTGGACATTGCCTTCATCACAGTTCTTACCTATCTCATTCCAAGGCCATGGGGCATGAATCAAATAGAGATCCAAATAATCAAAACCGAGTTCTTTCAAGGTTTGATCAAAAGCATCAAGGGTTTCTTGGTAGGATTTAATGTGTGATTGGAGTTTTGAAGTGACAAAAATCTCTTCTCTCTTCAATCCGGAATCTTTAATCGCTTGTCCCACCGATGCTTCATTACGGTACGCTGCTGCAGTATCAATGTGACGATAACCATGTTTAAGTGCTAAGCTTACCGATTGATATGCTTCATCGCCACTTTTCACTTGCCAAGTTCCAAAACCAACTTTTGGTATTTTAACACCATTTTTCAAAACATAAACTTCATGAATGGTTTTCATAGGTAAAGCCTCCTCTAAAATAATGTTATCACAAAGAAAAAGTGGATGCAAACATCCACTACTTCACTTTCAAGATGCGTAACTGCAAAATAATCCCATAGACAGCAATGCCCATCAATATGATTCCTGTGACAATCGCAAGAAGATTACGGTCAATGGAGGGAACCACGGAAGGTAAAATGATGTCTAGGACATAAAATAAGAAATATCCATAGAGCAAATAGCGGATGAGTGAGACTTCTTTTTGGGTAATGACACAGACACGATCATCTTTTTTACGATACATCTGAAATCCATAAACCCCTGCAGCTAGCAATAACCCAAGAAGGATAAAGTTAATCCATGGGTAATCAGCTCTAAAAAAATGTTCGACAATGGTATAACCACCCATCACGAAAAAAACACTAAACATAATCAGTTGAACCAATAAGACTTTGCGGTAAACATTCATTTTGAATTCTCCTTTTCGATTCATTTTTATTTTGCTATGTTATACTTAAATTAAAGTGAGGTAAATGCCATGAAGAAAGCTGTATACCCAGGAACGTTTGATCCACTAACCATCGGTCATCTTGACATCATTAAACGCGCTGCACGATTTGTTGATGAACTACATGTGGTTGTCGCAGATAACTACAAGAAGACCCCAACATTTACCAGTGATGAACGGATGGAAATGATTAAGCGTGTCACCACCGATGTCCCCAATATTATTGTCACCACAACGACCGATCTTGTCGTCAGATATGCTCAGAAAAATAATATTGATCTCATCATTCGTGGTTTGCGCAACATCCAAGACTATGAAAACGAATATGCACTTTACCAGTTCAATCGTAATCTATATCGCAATATTGAAACCATCATTCTCTTTCCATCATCAAGAAATCACTTTGTTTCATCATCTGCGATTAAAGAATTAATTGTCCATCATGCCGACATCTCTCCCTATGTACCCAAAGAGATCATCCATGATGTTCAAGAGAAATTTAGACCTAAACAAGACCCAACGACTTAAAGAAATCATAAAGCTGATCATCCATAATATGTGGAGCAACATGGTCGGCTTTTTCTTTTAATTCATTAAAGCGGGTGTTTTGCATCGCGATACCAATGTCTGCCATTTCAATCATTTGAATATCGTTTGCACCATCAC
The DNA here is from genome assembly GCA_037444605.1 of Mycoplasmatota bacterium. Lineage (GTDB taxonomy): Bacteria > Bacillota_I > Bacilli_A > Acholeplasmatales > Acholeplasmataceae > Peloplasma. The sequence continues at coordinate 2,482 of JBBIMC010000007.1, forward strand.
CAACACAGATTAAGCGATAATCACCTTCATGTTGTAATGCTTTCTCAATGCCAAATGACTTATTTATATGTGGATAGACAAAGTCTGCGCCCCCATGATGCCAGAGATAGACTCTGAAATTGGGTAGGACATCAGCCATACTTAAGATGGCTTGTTCTTGGTTTGAGAAGAGCCATAATTGATAGATTTTATGGGTTAAATAGAATTGAGGATCTACCTTTAAGGTGATACCTCTTAAGAGTTTCATCCCTTCACTGACATGTTCATCCCAATAATTGACCGCTTCGTCATCAATACCTACCATGCCCACACTGAAATGATTCTTTTCAGATATGGATAACATGTCAATCACATCCTTGGTCTCTATCGGCGACTCGAAGATCACTTCATTGTTTTTAAGGACAACTGATCCATTGAGTAAAACCAAATAAGTGAAATAAGGAAGAATCTCTTCAATAATGCCTAATTTCGTTGAAGATCGTCCTGTCGCAAGCCCTAAAATGACGTCCTCTTTTTTACTGAGTTCGAGAAGTAACCGTTTGGTTTGTTCTGGAATCGTGGCGAGCGTATTGTTATAAACGGTATTATCGATGTCAAAAAAGATGATGGTTTTCATGAAGCACCTCAAAAATATTATAGCATATTGTGCTTTTCTCTACCATTTTGATACCATTTATTATACAATAAGTATGTAATATCCGCTGCTGGAGGGTTTTTATGAAAAATCCATTACTCAATACCGGTGAACTCGGCATTTTTGCCTTAGGGGGTCTCGGTGAAGTAGGGAAGAACACCTATGTGTATGAAATTGAAGATCAGATCTTTATTGTGGATGCGGGAATCCTTTTTCCTGATGAACATCTTCTTGGGATCGACTACGTCATACCTGACTATACGTACTTGGTCGAAAATCAAGAGCGTATCGTGGGTCTTTTCATCACGCATGGTCATGAAGATCACATCGGTGGGATTCCATATCTGCTCAAAAAAGTCAATATTCCAAAGATTTATGCAGCGGGGATTGCTGTTGATTTGATCGAATATAAATTGATTGAACATCAGGATGTTAAAGCCCCTAAAATCGAAGAATATAAGAGCTATTACAAATACCAATTCAACAACGTTGAAATGTCATTTATCCGACTCAATCACTCCATCCCTGACATGTTTGGAATCGTTTTTAGAACACCACAAGGTATCTTATTCCATACAGGCGATTTTAAAGTCGATTTTACTCCCGTCGGACCAGGTGCTGAATATGAAAAATTAGCAGCGATTGGTAGTGAAGGTGTCTTATGTATGCTCTCTGATTCCACCAACGCAGAACGTGATGAACTCATTCAATCCGATTCCAAAATTGGGAAGTCCATCAATGAATTGTTCTCAAGAATCTCGGGTCGCATCTTGATTGCTACCTTTGCCTCTAATATGTATCGCATTCAACAAATCATCGAAGCATCCATCATGAATGGACGAAAGGTTGCTGTGTTTGGACGATCGATGGAACGTGCCATTGAGGCAGGAATGCAGACCGGGTATATTAAAGCTCCCAAAGATACCATTGTCTCAGGTGATGATGTCAATCGTTTAAAGGCCAATGAAGTCACGATCATCGTGACAGGTTCTCAAGGTGAACCTCTTGCTGCATTATCAAGAATTGCCAATGGAAACCATCGTCAGGTCAAAGCGATGGCAGGAGATACGGTCATCTTCTCATCTTCTCCTATTCCCGGAAATCAGGAAGGCATCAACCGTACGATTAATAAATTATTTAGACTTGATGTTGAAGTCATTACCCATGGACCTCTAGCAGATACACACACCTCTGGCCATGGAGCACAACAAGATTTAAAGTTAATGTTAAGCTTAGTCAAACCGAAGATGTTTATCCCCATGCACGGAGAACATCGGATGCTCAAACATCACCGCGAACTCGCCATTGATTGTGGCGTCAAGGCTGAAAACATCTTAATTATGGACAATGGAGATGTCGCTGCCATCACTGATCATTCCATAAGACTCGCTGGTAAAGTCACTGCTGGTGAGGTCTATATTGATGGCACTGGCATCGGTGATATTGGTAGCACGGTCATCAAAGAAAGAAAGTTGCTTTCAGAAGAGGGATTATTTGCTGTCGTCTTATCCATCAATTCGAACGCAAAGAAACTCGTTAATGAACCCACGATTATTTCTAGAGGCTTTATCTACATGAAAGGCAATGAAGAGATCACGCAGTCTCTCGCCAATGAAGTCAAACGTATTACCCAACTTGAACTTAACAAAAAAATGTTTAATGAGTTAAATTTAAAACAATCGGTCATCGATCAACTGGGAAATCGAATCTTCGATATGACCCAAAGAAAACCCTTAGTTATTCCGATTGTCATCGATCTTAAAGTATAAAGCGAGTCGGCCGACTCGCTTTTTTATACCATATGACTGATGAAGGCATCAAAGACCAGTTTCGTGACGTGGGCGTCATCAATCGCATCATGAGATTGATCAATCGCTACGTCATAATATGCTTGGTAGGCTTTGAACAAGCCTAAATCATCTTTTAAGTTGAAATAGTCTTTGTGCAATTTGAGTAGATCAATGAAATCACTTTCTTCAGTAAGCGATTCGACTTGATGAATTTGATAGGAATCATCCAGTGCAGTCATGTCGTTCTTTCCCCAAACGACGAGTTTTGGTTGATAGTGTTTAATGATGGCTTTTAATTTCTCATAGAAGGAAGCATAGGGAATGGCTTCTTCATAAAACTTCACTTCATCGAGTGATAAAAACTTCTTTGTTCGCTTCGATAAAATCGTCGTCGCTCGAGGCGCTACATAATATCCTTCCTGAATCAGTGGGTTTTCCTTGGCTTTAGCTAAGAGATACCCTACTTGAATGATTTCAGGTTTAAAGTCAACTTCTTTATAACCCGGCATCGTCATTTCAAAATCGATAAAAAGATAATAACGATCTTGATTAAGAACGTCTTGCATTTCCTTTCTTAACTTGTGAAGATCATAATGCACATGGTACGGATCTAGGGAAATAATCTGTTCAAAATAAGCGACTTGATAGACGTGTTCGTGGCCAATTTTTTTTGTTTTTTCTTGAATGGCAAAGTCTACAAGAACCCCTTCATGTAAATAGGGGAAAAAGACTTTAGCAAGTCGGTTGGATAGATAAAATCCAATCTTTTTTCCTTCTAAGATCAGATAGAAAACTTTGGTTTGTTCGTTGATGCTGTGAATGATTCGTTTCATAGGAGTTCCTCTTTAATTGCTTTGATGACCTCATCAGGGATACCTAAGCCTTTTAGCTCTTCAGCTGTCGCATTTTTGATGTCATCAATGCTTGTGAAATGGGATAACAAAAGCTTTTTACGCTTTTCACCAATTCCTTTGATATCATCAAGTGGGGATAAAATTGCTTTCTTTTTTCGTGTCTCTCGATGAAATGTAATGGCGAATCTGTGCACTTCTTCTGAAAGTTTTAGTAAGAATTTATAGAGTTCACTTTGTTTTAGTAACGGAATGATTTCGCCTTCAAAGACAAGTGCTTCCAAGGTATGTTTGCTGTTCTTCTTGAGCCCAGCAATTTTGATGTCAATTCCTAAAGAATCAAGGATCTCTTTAGCTGCCGAAAGTTGACCTTTCCCACCATCAACTAAGATAAGATCAGGCATTGTTCCACCTTCGATGAGAAGCTTCTGATAACGTCTGTAAGTGACTTCCTTCATCGCTTGATAATCATCATTTTTGGTGGTTTGAAGATGATATTTCCGATAACTCTTTTTATCAAAATCCTCATCTTTAAAAACGATGAGTGCTGAGATGGGGGCAGTTCCAAATAATTGGGCATTATCGAAGACTTCGATGTGTCTGACATTGGTTTTTACAAGTTCCGATAGATCACTCAATGCTTTTTGTCTTTTCTCATCGCGATGACGGTAAAGCATGAAATGATGTTCTAAATCATAATCCGCGTTTTTGGTTGCCAAATCAATTAACTTCTTCTTATCTCCCTTTTGTGGGATACTTGCTTTATTGCCAAAAAACTCGATATCTTCATCTGTAAAACGTTCAGAGAATAGGAGTTCATCTGGCATTTGTTGTTCGTAGAATTGTTGGAGATAAGAGATGACAGATTCCATCACTTCACCTACATAAGCGAAAACGATTTGGTGATGATCAATAATTTTCCCTTGACGCATCATGAGTATCTGAATCGCAATATCATCTTTCGAGTAGGCATAACTGATCATATCGCGATCTTTGAAATCATTTAAGTTAATAATTTGTTTTTCAATGGTCGCTTCAATGTGATTGATCATATCACGAAATTCAATCGCTTTTTCGTATTGCATCGCTTCAGAAGCTGCCATCATTTCTTTGTTTAAACGCTGAAGCACATCTTTATTGTCACCTTTAAGGAAACGTGTGATCTCATTGATGGTTTCTTTATAGCTGACTTCTGGATGAATACAAGGTCCTAAGCATTGACCAATGTGATAATAGAGGCATGCTTTTTTAGGGAGTGTTTCACATTTTCTAAAGGGATAAAGTCGGTTGATCAGACGTTCAGTTTCACGTGCAGCATAGACGTTGGGATAGGGTCCA